>QNAJ01000018.1 GCA_003641465.1 Verrucomicrobiota bacterium
AATGCAGCCTTCATCATTCTTGCTGTGCGCGTTTCCGCCGGGGAGAGGAATTCCCCCACGCAATCCTTCCGATGTTTGGAACTTTTCAGGTAAAAGCTTCCAAGGCCGCCCCGATACCTGTCGGAGCGGGTTTGGAATTCTCCATCCCAAGGGTTGCCGGGCTTTGCGCGCGGAAGGCAGGACTGGAAGGTTCAGAAGAAAAGGGTGCTGAGCGGAGCTGGGCCGCCGAGGCGGGATGAGTTCTGCCGCGGGCGGCAACACCACGGAACGGCGGAGCACGCTTCAACCCGCACTAGCGGTAGCGCCACATCAGGCCGAACCCGATGAGTTCGGCGCCGATTACCGGGATCCAGACGATCAGCTCAGGGTGCAGTCGGGGATACTCCACCAATGATTGAGCGATGATCACAAACAGGTAGTAGACCAGTACAATGGCCAGGGCAATGGCTACGCCCACCGAAGACTCCTTGCGCCGGGAAATCATGCCCAGGGGTATTCCCAGCACGGTAAACGCAAAGGTGGAGAGCGCCAACGACAACCGCTTATTGGCTTCGATCAGGAGATCCACCCGCCGACGCAGTATGTCGCGCGGACGCAGGTCGGGGTCATGGGAGCCGGGTTGCCGGATCGCATGAATCAGCTCCACCAGCGTCATGTCCGCCCGCTTCTTGCGCAGTTCGGAGGTCTTCTGCAGCTCAGAGAAATCGAGTCGTACCGGGTAATATCTGGCGGTGATGTAGCGGGTGCGGTCGAGATCCATGGGATGGCGGGCGTCACTCTGTTCGATGCGCACATCGTACAGGTCCACATAGAGCACCCGGTTGGTGGGATCGGGGCGCAGCACGCCGCGCCGGGCGCGCACATTGCGGCGGGATTTGCCCCCGACTTCGTAGACGATTATATCGGTCAGCTTGTGGCCTTCCTTGTGCCCCACGTAGATAATGAAGCCCGGGAAATCCCTGACGAAGCGGCCTTCTTCCAGGAGTGCGGCCGGCTCCTCCACACCTATCTGCTGCAGGATTTCGCGCCTGGCAAAGTGGCTGCGCGGCGCAATCCAGCCGGAGATGGTCACCGCCACCAGGCTCAGAGCGATGGAAAGCATTACCGGAGCGGCGACGATCTGCCAGATGCTCAATCCACATGCCTTCATGGCGGAGATCTCGCCTTCCAGAGACAGCCGGGTGAATACCAGCAACGCGGATGTCAGTGCACTGATGGGAATTGAAAAGGAAAGCAGATAGGGTATCGCGCTCAGGAAGACCTTGAGAATCACCATTCCGGACACCCCCCGGGCAAGCAGGTCAATGGCCTTGACCACCGCTCCGATACTGAGCACGAAGGTGAAAACCAGCAGACTGAGGGTAAAAGTGATCAGGTAATCTCGACTGACGTATCTGCTGATGATGTCCACGGGTAACCCTTCCTGCCGGGACGCGCTAGCCTGGGAACGGATCCGGCAGTCCGTTTACCCGGGCCGCCGCCAGCACCGTGTTATAGAGCAGCATGGTGATGGTCATCGGACCGACGCCGCCGGGCACCGGGGAAATGGCCGCCGCTTTCCGCCGCACCTCCTCGAAATCCACGTCTCCCACCAGGCGGTAGCCGCGCGGAGACGAGGGATCCTCTACCCGGTTGACGCCCACGTCTACCACCACCACCCCTTCGCTGACCATATCAGCGGTGATCAGGCGGGGCCGGCCGGCGGCGGCGACCAGTATTTCCGCCTGCCGGGTGAAATAAGCCATGTTCCGCGTGCGCGTATGACAGATGGTCACGGTGGCGTTACCCAGCGGCCCCTTGGATGAGAGGATGTTGGCCAGCGGCCGGCCGACGATATTGCTTCGGCCGACGATCACCACATGCCGGCCTTCGACGGTGATGCCGGATTTCTGGAGCAGCTTCACAATTCCGTGGGGGGTGCACGGAATGAATCCGGGAAGTCCCAGCAGCAGGCGGCCGACATTTACCGGGTGAAACCCATCCACGTCTTTGTCCGGATCTATGGCCGAGAGTACCTGAGTCTCCATTGCGGGGTCGGGCAGGGGAAGCTGGACCAGGATGCCGTGCACGGAGCTGGAACGATTGAAGCCCCGGACTATCTCCAGTATCTTCTCCAGCGAGGCATCTGCCGGCAGGCGCACCTCCTCGGAGTGAATTCCTGCTTCAGCACAGGCCTTCTCCTTGGCCTTTACATAAGAGCGGGATGCGGGATCGTCGCCCACGAGCAGAACCCCCAGGCCCGGCGTGATTCCCTGTTTGGCGAGTTCCGCCGCTGCCCGTGCTATTTCCCGCCGCATCTCTGCGGCCAGCGCCTTGCCGTCAAGTATCCTTGCACTCATCGGATGTACCCGCCACCTGCCCTGCCTGTCTGTGGGAATGCAGGCGGTCCTTCTTATCACGCGCATGGCCACCCGGCGAGCCTGAAAGCACCGCAAGCAGTTCCGCAACAATACTGATGGCAATCTGTTCAGGGCCTACCGCCCCGATATCCAGTCCTACCGGGCCGAAGATACGGCCGCGTTCTTTCTCGTCCAGTCCCTGGCATATCCGATCGCGCCGGTGTGCCGGTCCCAGCAGACCGATGTAGCGCAGCGACTTTTTCGCCAGCCGGAGCACCCAGCCGCGATCATGTTCGAAGAGACGGGTCTTGACCACCGCCAGAGTGCGGGAGTCAATCGCCAGCGGGAGTGTGCCGTCATACCGGGCGCATATCAGCTTTTCCGCCGCCGGGAAGCGCTCCGGCGACAGATAGGCGCTGCGGTGGTCTACGACGTATACCCTGAAGCCGGCATCAGTGGCATAGCGCACCAGCGGGATAGTGTCGTCGCCTGCACCGAAAACGATCAGCCTCCAGGGCTGCGGCACCCTCACCAGCACAAGAGCCATCCCTTCCACACGGGTCTCTCCGCAACGGTAGCGGTTGAAATCGCGGCTCAGACCGCACGCGATGCTCCGCAGCGGTCCGTCCGGTATCCCCGGTTCCTCTGCGGGCCGTGCCGCCAGCAGCCTGCCTTGCAGAGCGCCTTCCTCCTTCACCAGGGCCAGGATAAACTCTTCGCCGTTTTCCAGCCATTGGAGGCAGCGGCGTATTACCTTCTCATCTCCCGCCAGGGGAAAGGGGCGCAGGAACAGGTGTATCACCCCCTCGCAGCCGACTCCCAGACCCCAGATCCGATCTTCTTCACCCCCGGTATCATAGCTGACCGTGCCGCACCTGCCCGCCTCCAGCAGCGTCAGGGCCCGCTCCTTCAGGTCCTGCTCCAGGCAACCGCCGGTGACATTGCCCGACATGCTACCGTCATCCTCGATCAGGACCATGGCACCCGGCCCGCGGTAGGATGATCCTTCCACCGCCGCGGTCACCGCCAGAACTGCACGCCGTCCCTCTCCAAGGAGTTCCTGCATCCGGCGCAGGATCAGAAGTGTTTCCTGCCACTGCTTCATCACTTCATTCTCATCCGCCGGTAGGATGCCGCATTGCGCGCTTGAGGTAAAGTCCGCCCGGCGGCGGATGCATGCGCTCAACCGCATCTGTCACCCCACAGACGGATCCATCCGTGACAGGCCGCAGACGGACTGGTATTATCCGCGCGTGAACCGGCACAGAACGCCGGCTCAGGTTCATGAAGGGCGCCAGAAAATATTTCGGCAGTCTGCTGAGCGTTCCGGTGCTGGCCATCGGGACGATCTGCTCACTGGGGGAAACCGACAGGGAGTCGGCACCGGCCACAATACTGACCGTATCGCCACCGGACGCGGTCCGGCTGACCATAATGGACACCGGTGGTGCCATGCTGGAGGAAAGAAGACAGGCGAATCTGCCGCCGGGTCTCAGCCGGATGGTGATCTACGACGTCCCGGACAGCATAGACCTGCTCAGCTTCCAGGTGGAAGCCGGCCGGGATCCGGAATTTAGCGTGCTTTCGCAGCGGTTTGAATATGATGCTGCCTCGGCACGGACTTTTCTGGAAGCCGTGCAGCCGTCCCGGGTGGCGGTGGAGTCCGATCACGGAACGGACACCGGAACCCTGGTGAGGAGTCTCTGGACTGCTGACGGCCGGCTGGATGCGGTGCTGCTGCAGGGCGACCATCACACGTTGCGGTTTCTGGCGGGCAACCGCATCCGGGCGATTGACTTGCTCGAAGGCCTTCGTTTGGCCGTCCGCCCCCGATTGAAGCTCTTGGTTCGGTCCGGATCAGAGGGGATCCACCACCTGCGGCTCAGCTATTCCGCCGCCGGGATATCCTGGAAAGTTTTTTACAACCTGTTGCTTCCGGCGGAGAACAGAACCGCTGATCTCTGGTGTCACGCAGCGATTGACAACCGCACCTGCCGGAAATTCGACGACGCCGAGATCATTCTCGCGTGCACGGAGAGTGGATTGGACCGGGTAAGACGCCGGCGGGAGCAGGACGCTCTGGAACCTTTGGGACCCGAGCCGGATCTGGTATACGAGTATGGGCGGCCCGGCCTGGTTATGCTCGAGGACATTACGGGTCCCGGAGTGGTCGAGCAGATCCGGGTCGCCGGCCGGAAATCTCTGCCGGCACGGAGTTCGGTTTGCTTTCGACTGTTCCGCCGGAAACCGGAAGTGGACCTTTTCCTCGTGTACGACGGCGTCCGCTTTTGCCGGTATCGCAGCCGACGGCGGAACGACTGGAATTGGGGCACCGAGTCGCACAGCCGGGTTGACCGGTACGTGGAATTCGTCAACGATGGGGAAAGTGTTTTGCCTCCCGGCACTATCCGGGTTTTCCGGCGGCGTGAGGACGGTTCCACCGAGCTGGTGGGAGAAGATCTGGTGCCCCTGGTCCGGCCGAGAGAACGTTGCAGCCTGCGTCTCGGTCCGGCGGCCGGTCTGCGGGGGGAACGGCGACGGTTGACTTACACGGAGGTGGTTCCCTTCCACGTCTATGAAGAGTCCTTCGAGATCACCCTGGTGAATCGGTCGGGGAACGATCATCGGGTCCGCGTGGTTGAGCATCTCTACCGTTGGCACGACTACGAGATCGTCCGTGCGGATACGGAATACTCGGAGATCGCACCGCAGACCATTGAATTCCGCCCCATCGTAAAGGCAGGCGGACGCCGCATCATCCGCTACACGGTGCGCTACCGCTGGTGAAGAGAGCACCGGTCCAGGTGAGGATCACCGCCAGAGGCTGCGGATCTTCGGTGAGGCGGCTGCTTTGGGTGCTGGCGGGAGTGTGTCTGGTCAGTGGAGTTGCGGCGTACGGCCATCCCCTCCTGACGATCGGGCGGAAGCACACAGTCGTTACGGAGACAATTCATGCCCGGCTTAACCGGGGGACCAATGTGATTGAGCTTCTGCTCCCGTCGGAGGCCGACGTATCTTCGTTGATTGTCCGTCGTCGGCGTGGAGGCGTGGACCTTTGGGACGTACTGCCTGCCGCCGGACCGCCGGAGTCGGATGTGGTAGCTGATATCCGGGGTAGCAGGATTCTGTTTCGCCGTGCGGGTGAGCAATATGGAACCGTGCCTGCTGGTATCGCGAAGATGAACCGGGGTGTCAGATGTGTCCTCGACTCTGCTCTGGCCGGGGACACCCGGCTGGAAGTGATCTACGTGATGACGGGATTGCATTGGCAGGCCGACTACCGGATTACCCTGCGCGGGGACTGGGAGAAGGATCCCGCGCATCTTTCCGCGGATCTGCTCGGACAGGTCCTGGTGAGCAATGCTTCACACCGGACGTTCGAGAAGGCGGAAGTGTGGATCACCGATGAGGGGGGCTGCTCCCCCCAAAAGCACCCCGGGTTCCTGATGATCGAGCCGGGGCCTCTTGCCCGGCCGTGGAATGCTTCCTTGCACCGGAGGCTTCCTTCGCCGGGAAGATATCTGGGGGGCGGTCTGACCATCAAGGCCGGTGCCTTGCAAGTCTTTCCGGTACTTGCCGCCAGGCGGATACCGGCCGCAGTTCTTTACCGGCTCGTGACCGGTCCGGCGGTACCCGGCAGTCTGGGCCGGGCGGTGAAGGCGGAAAGCTTCCTGGTGATCCGGGATCTGGCCCGCAGGGGCGTCAGACTGCCTTTACCCCCCGGACGTGTCATCCTTTGCAGGGGAGTCCCCGGTGCCCCTCCGCTGGCCCGCGGCGCTTTCCAGGCCGGTATCGGCACCGATGAATTCCGGATGCGGCTGGGTGATGAACCGGCGGTGACTGCAACCAAACAGGAAGTCGGGCGCGAAGAGTCGGAGCCGGGTCGGCTCAAGATATCCTGCAGAATCCGTATCCGGAACAACGCCGATCATGAGGCGGCGGTGGAAGTCGTGGATACACCGGCGGACACCGGTTGGGAAATGTTCAGCTATGCGCATCCGTATATCCGGGATGGCAATCTTGCGATTTTCGAGCTGAAAATTCCGGCACGCGGCGAGAAGGTGATTCGGTACACGATTCTGACCGAGCGGCCGGTACCCGCTCTCCCCCGGAGGTAAGCGCTTACTCCCCCTTTGTCACGCTGCGGACGGCCAGTGCCTTTTTCCCGGCCGCCGTCCCGGACTGTTTCACGGTGGGCGGTACCCCGCCGGGCCGACGGCCAATCGGACCGGTTGCCGCCGCGGGCGGGCTTGGCAGGGAAGGGCGGGACTGGCAGAATCAGATTCGAACGGCGGCATGCGTTGCTGTAAGTGAAATTATGACCTTGTCCCGGAGAATCCTGCTGAGCATGTTGATAAGCCTGGTGATCTGGATGGCGTTCACCTGGCCCCTTCCGCGCTACCTTGCCGAAGGTATACCTTCGTCGGCCCGGAACGTGGAGCCGGGAAACGTACGCCGGATGATTCCCGGCGACCACCTGCAACTTCTCTACTACTTTGATTTGGCCGCAGAAACGTTTCGCGGGCGTGTTCCCCTGTTCACTGATCCTTTCCAGTTTGACGCCGGCCCGTACACCAACCCCTTTCCTTTATATCATTATTATATTCCGCAAAGCCTGATTTACGCCTGTTTCAAACCGTTGGCCGGGCAGGCGGCAGCCTGGAATCTCACCGGGCTTCTCTACGTCTGGGGGGCGTACCTGCTTTTGTGGATTCTGGCGAGAAGGTACGCACACTCCGAAGCGGCCGCGGCAGTCGGAGCGCTGACGGTGTTGGTCCTTCCGTACCGCTGGTACGGCCTGCTTGGCGGAAGCCCCTCGGGCTTTGCTCCGGTATGGATCGTCCTCACCATCCTGGGCCTGGATGCGGTGGGACGCGGCTTCAGGCTGGTGTGGGCTCTGGCCTCCATGGCGGGATTTATTTTTTTACGGGCCGCCGACGGCCAGGCTTTCTACTTTCTGGTTCTTTCAATGCCCTTCTGGCTGCTCCTGGGTTTGGTTCATGGATATTTCGCCGGACATCGCCCCCGCCCGGCGCGGGTCATGGGCGGGACGGCCATCGCCGGACTGGGGGCGGTTGCAGGAGTCGCTTACTCACTGCTCATACGGTGGCGGCACTTGGCGGTTTCCACGATGCGGGGGGGACGCTCACTTGCCGAGACCGCGCTTTTCAGCCCCCACTGGCAAGGCCTCTTCTCGTGGTCCGCGTGGAGCGGATTAACCAATCAGATTTTTATCGGAATCGCGATCCCGGTCCTCCTGCTTGCTGGACTGGCGGTTGGGCTCCGGAATATGAGAGACAGGCACCGCAGGGGGGATACCCTCGTTCTTATTCTGCTGGTCGCCGCGATGGTGGTGCTGGTGCTGCTGGCCCTGGGCATACGCGGACCGCACCACGGGGTGGTTTTCCGTGCGGCCCGGCGCATGATTCCCGGCTTCCGCTTTCTGCGTCAGCCGGCGCGCATTTTCTCAATCATGCCCGTGTTTCTGGCACTTGCGGCTACCGTAGCGTTGCGGTGCCTTCACCTGCGGAACGGCTGGAGCAGTCGGTTACTGCCGTATCTGGTGGGTATCGCCTTTCTGTTCGAATGTAAGGCTCAGGTAAGTACCACGGTCTGCCTCCTTGACAGTGAACAGCCGGCATATCGGGCAGTAGTGGAAGACGCTCGGGAAAAAGAGATTGTGCCGCGGGCAGTGATCATACCACTGTGGCCGGGAGATTCGGCGTGGTCCTCGCTGTACCAGCACTATGCCATGATCCACGGCCTTCACATGCTCAATGGGTATCTGCCGGTGACCAGTACTTCCTATGTGGATAATGTGTTCCGACCGCTCAAGGGCCTTAACAGCGGCGTGCTCGACCAGAAACGTTTGCGGTACCTGGAGCAGTTGGGTGTGAATTATCTCCTGCTCCACGAAAACGCCTTTCCCGAAAAAGTCAGCCCCTTTGCAGTGGCTTTCACCCTGGAGAGACTGCGGCAGCACCCGGGGCTGAAAATGCTTATGCATGCCGGCCCGGTCTGGGCTTTTGCGATCCGCGCTGCCGCGGATTCGGACAACCGAGGGGGATCGCAGAGATCCCGGTGCGACGTGGTTTGTCCCACCCGCCATTTCTACGCGGGCAGATTGGCGCGGCGGTCTACTCTGGCGGTTCGCCGGGATGACCGGCTGACCTATCTCCGCCTGGGCGACAAGACCGGCTCCGAGCTGTCCCTGCGTGCCCTTTCTTCACCGCCTGCTGACCGGCTTCGCTGGATGATACTGGCGCGGGGAAAGGGTGTCCTGGAGGTCCGCACCGAAGTCCCGGACGGAGGAGTCGTCGGGCGCACATTGCTGCCGGTTGGCTGTACGCAACCCCGGTGGTTCGCGTCTCCCGTTTCATTGGCCGACTATACGCGCATCCGCGCCCGACTCATCGCCCGCGAAGGGGTAATTGAGGTGGCCCATGTCTTTCTTGCCGCCGGTGAGTGGCAATCACTCCGCCCGGGAGAGGAGCTGTTTCTGCCCTCCTACTGTCTCTTCCACGCCGGCAGTACCGCTCCGGACCTTTCATCGGTCGAGCTGGATCCCGAGCGGGATCCCCGGGCGATTGTCGTCTATGGACCCAAGCTGCCTCTGGTGCCGGGAGAATACGAGGTTACTTTGGAATATGAAAGCAATGCGCCCGTCGGCACGCACTTGGCCCGCTTCAACGTCCGGCACGTGGATGGAAGCCAGACCGCCTGGCAATCCGTGGCAGCCGGACATCCCGCAACCCTGCGCTTTGAAGAAGAGGTGGGACTACCCTTCTTTGTCGCCCTACTGTTCGAGCGGAGGGCACCGATGAGGCTCTATGGTGTCCGCCTCAGGCGCTTGAGATAGTTGTTGACCGGTCGGCACGCGCCGAGCTGGACCGTGCCGCGGATGAATGCTATTCGTTGCTCTTATGAGAATCATCGTTGCCGGCGTAGACCGCTCATCCGATCTGGGCGATTGGGTACGGCATCGGGCATCCCGCATGAAACGGAGGCCTCTGGTCCGACGACTGTCTCCGGAAGACAGTGCTTTGAGCTTGGCGGGCATGGAATCGGAGGGCCGATTCCGGGCGCGCTATCTGGAACTTCTGCGCCGCCGCGTGGGGGTTGAGGTCCTCCCGCCGGTTCGCCGTCGCGGCGCAGTTAGCTGGGCAGCATGGGCTTTCCGGCGTCTGCTCTGGAGAGTGATTCGGCCTTTTCTGGAAGATATTGCGTGGCAGCAAGGGATTTTCAACGAGTTGGTGGTGGACTCGCTCGAGCAGTGGGCGCGCGCCGACGCTCCGCGAAAGGATCCGGACCAGAACGCATTGAAGGAACATGGCGAAGCGCGTTGACCAGTTATTGCCCGGACTCGCAACCGGTGATGCTGTTTCCCAGGAAGCCCGTGTGATCCGGGAATTACTGCAGCAGGCGGGTTACGAATCAAGGATGTTTGTTGATCCGGAACATGTGGCCCCGGACGTCTCGGTGGATTGGATCCCCGCTGCGGAGTATTCCTCCATGCCCGGGGATGTGCTGATCTATCATTACAGCATTTCCTCACCGGCGGACGAGATTTTCCTTTCCGCACGCGCCGTCAGGGTGATGCTGTACCACAACATTACGCCGGGCCACTGGTTCCGTGGATATGATGATCGGGTCGCTGAATTGTTGGAGGACGCGCGGCGGAACCTGAAGCGGGTGGCTGCCAGTGCGGACGCGGTATGGGCTGACTCGGAATTCAATGCTTCCGAACTGCGGGCCTCAGGTAGACCGGATACACGTGTCTTTCGATTTCTGTTTGAGCGATCACGCTTTGAACAGCCGCGGGACGAGGACATGTTCCGGCGTTATGACCCCTCGATGACCAACCTGCTTTTTGTCGGGCGTATCGCCCCGAACAAGTGCATTGAAGACCTGATCGCCGCCTTTGCCTGGTATCATGCTCATCTGAATCCGGACAGTCGTCTGATAATCGCCGGATCGGAGCGGAGCTGCCCACGCTACTACGCCATGCTGCGGATGTATATGGCTGAACTCGGACTCAGGCATGTATGTTTTGAGCGGTATGTTTCGGATACCGGACTGGCGACGTTGTACCAGCTTGCCGACCTTGTGGTGATAACCAGCCGTCATGAGGGGTTCTGTCTGCCGGTGGTCGAGGCAATGTATTGCGGCGTGCCGGTGGTCGCCAGGTCGGCAGCCGCGATACCCGAGACGATGGGATCTGCGGGAGTACTTTTCGACGAGTTGGATCCACCGGAACTGGCGGCGCTGTGGGATCGGATACTGAATGACAGAATGCTTCGCCGGGAGATTCTTGATTCTCAGAACCGTCGCTTATCGGAGTTTCTGGAGCGTGACGCTGTCAGGGAAATCAGAGAGTTACTTGGGGAGCTTCTGTAGTAGGCGGTAATGGGTTGCCAGCTCCTGGACTTTGGCACGATTTCAGCTTTGCAGGTTCGCCTTTGCGGTGAAAATTTTTACTTGGTAACGGAGAAGGGATGGTCTAAGCTGATACATGTTGGGACAGTAGGAGTGTTGACGGCGGCGGCTAAAATCGTGTATTTTTTGGTTGTCAGGACCGGAGTACCGGTCGTAAATTGATAGCGTGAAGGGGGTCGCACAATGAAACGACTTGTTTTAGCAGTGATTGTGGCAGCCGCTGCGCTGGCTTTGTTCTGTTACGCCCAGACCAACCAGGTACTCAGCCGCAACGCCGTCGGCTACGTCCAGGTATCCGTCCCCAGCGGCGGTTACGCACTGGTGAGCTTGAACTTTGAGTCACTTGATGGCTCTGATTTGACCATCGCTGATGTGGTGGGAGACCAGCTACCAGTTGGCAGCTATGCCCATATCTGGGACCGCAACAGTAAGGTGTATCAGTCAGAACTCAGAACGCGCGGCGGGTGGTCACCCGGTACCAATGTGATCACGCGCGGGGTTGGTTTTTGGTTAGAGGTGCCCAGTTCCGCAGCAACTGCGTCAGAACATATAGTCTACGTCATGGGCGAGGTTCCGGATTCCTTTAACCAAGGTGCTACTACGACTATCTCCAATGTGCAGGGACTTGATGCCCTTGCCTACCCGTTCCCATCGGCGGTTGTGTGGACCAATACTGCATTGGCTTCAAATGCTTTGGTGGGTGACTACCTTCATGTGTGGAACGTGACCAGCCAGTCCTACAATAGCTACCTGAAGACGCGCGGTGGGTGGACTACGCCAGATAACTTTACTATCGAGCCGGGTCAAAGCTTTTGGTTTGAGACATCGGGTACGCAGGATTGGACGGAGATAAAGCCTTACACATGGCCCGAGTGAGACAGTGCGTAGAATCGGAAGCTTATCAAAAGTAGTATGGATGAAAGGGGGGCAGCCCAATGAGAAGGGCTAAAAATATGTCGATCCGTTTACTGGGTGTTATGGCAGGGTCGATGTTTTGCGCATCAACAGCGCTAGCTTATCTGATGGTGGCATGGGGTGCCAGCGAGGGTTTCTATTTTCCTGGCGACCCATCGCATGGTATCCTAACTAATGGGGAAACAACAATCGCTCAGTTGATTTTCTCCGTCGATGCTGTCGCTGATCCTGTTGATATCAATAACTCAGCTGGTGGGTATGTCTCGGGAGACGATGTGGTGCTTGCCGAGTATACGCTTACTTCGGGTATCAATTGTGATGAATGGGCGTACTTTGGAGCGCCCAATTATACTGGCGCTTATAGTGCCGGTTATATCTTCGGGAGAATTTTTGAAGATAATACGCCAGCGATAGGTGAGCGATACTTCAATGGACCGATGGAAACGGCTGAAGACCGATCGCCTCCCCAGTCACCACAGAGCTACGATTTCAATAGTGGACCCGGCTACGGTGACGATCTTGATCAAGTGATTCCGATTCCCGAGCCACTGACCGCCGCGCTTTATGGTTTGGGCACCTTGGTCATCCTGCATCGCCGCCGTAAGGCGTAGTTACGGGTAGCATTGTTTACCGTGTCACAGAGGGACAAACGGAAAAGCCGGAATCCTTATCAAGTGGGGACCGGTTGCGCATTCCTTGTCGGCATGTCTCTGGTTGTTGCGCTTTTTCCGTGTCAGGTGCTGGCAGACATCTATCTTGCATGGGCGGGGAACGCTGGGTTCTACTTTCTCGATCATCCAGAGCAGGGAATACTGCCTCCGGGTGGTTCCACCTCCGCGCAGTTGATCTATTCGCCGGATCCCTTCCCCGATCCGGTAGATCTGGATAGCGCAGATTCCGGCTTCGTCTCGGGCGACGATCAGGTCCTCGATCAGATTGAATTGCGAAATCCCGACAACACCGAT
>QNAJ01000019.1 GCA_003641465.1 Verrucomicrobiota bacterium
CGCAAGATTCAGGATCTTGTGGCCGATGAGGCCGTGGAGGTTCGAATCCTCCCGGGTGCACCATTCTGCCGCGCCGTGAACTCAGGTGAGCTCTGAGATTTCCCCGGCGGCTGGTATCATGGTTGTTCGGCGTCCTGGCTGTATTGGATGTTCGCGGCCTTGCGCAGTTCCTCGATGTAGTCAGAAGCCGCCTTACGCTGCTTGCGCTGAGTGAGGGCGGAACGGATGGTTTCGCGGACCTCGTCGAGCGACATTTCCTTAGCCGGCTGGTGGTCGGTCACTTGAATGATGTGGTATCCGAAGCGTGTCTCTACGACCGGTCCGATTTCGCCGACTTTCTGGGAGAATGCTGCTCGCTCGAATGCAGGCACCGTCTGATTACGGCTGATGGCTCCCAGATCGCCGCCGCGTGCCCGGCTGGGGCAGTCCGAATATTTCTTGGCCAATTCGGCGAAGTCGGCTCCGTCAAGAAGCTCCTTACGGATTTCTTCGGCCTTCTTCCGCTTCTTTTCCTTAAGCTCCGGCGGATCGGAAGGCGAGACCTGGATGAGAATATGGCGTGCCCTCACCGTCTCGGGGCGGGAGAAGCGGTCCTTGTTTTCCTTGTAGAACTGTTCGATTTCGGCCTCGGTGGGCATGACATTGGTTGAAGTGTGTTTTTCCATCAGCCGGGCTACAGCCAGATCGAAACGGATGGCATCAGTGAGTTCGTCGGGGGTCACATTGAATCGGGCAAGCTGTTGTTCCAGCGTAACGCCCGGCGGCAGAGTGGCAGTCAGTTCCGCTATACGGTTGCTGACTTCCTCGTCAGATACCTGAATGTTCTCATTGCTGATGGCCTTCTTGAGCAACTGTTGTATGATGAGGCTCTCCAGAGCCTGCTTCCGGATCTGGGGACGAAGCTGGGCTGCTCTTTCGGGACCCATGCGCCGCATCACATTGGCCGAAAGGGTTTCGGCTTCACGGTCCAACTGGGCGCGCGTTATGTCAACGCCGTCCACGGTGGCGACAACGCTCGTGCCGGGGGCAGAGGCGCGCCCCAGAAGACTGGTGAATGATCCGGTTCCCTGCTCAGGAAGCGAAGGCGCAGCAGTTTCTTCCTGCCGGCCGCAGCCGGTCAACGGCAGCGTGAACAGGATGAATGATACGGCAACCGCCAATCTTGCGGTGCGGGGATCTATCGACATCATCGGATTCTCCCTACTGCATTCAGGGTTTCGTTGTGCCTCGTACCGGTCGGGTGCGGGCTGTTCGAACGCGTATAGTGTACCCTGGCCGCAGACCTGTCAAACGATTTTACGCAGAGACCATATCCGGGATCTCCCACTTAAAGCGGCGGTGCCGGCGATAGTGCAGGATCTGCTCGATAGTATGTCGGGCCTTGTTAGTCACTGCTTCGACGGTATTGAACGCATTATGGGGGGTAAGCAGGACATTCGCGTGCTGTGCCAGCTCGCGCAGTGGTGCGGGCAAACGGGGGTCGCACAGATTTCCGGTTTCCCTTAATACGCGTCCGACGAGGGGCTCGTTCTCGTAAACGTCGAGCGCCACTCCTCCAAGGATTCCTTCCTCTAACAGACGCACCAGGTCGGCGGCGGGCGACAGCTCACCTCGAGCTATATTGACGAAGACAGTCCCCGGGCGAGCGGGTTTCATTCTCTCGTAGGAGAAGTATCCGCGGTTTTCCGCGGTGAGATTCATTGCCGCTACAACCACATCCGCCCGGGGCAGCCCGCGGGCGAATTCAATGTAACGGACCCGACGGTAACGGCGAACGATATCCACCCCGAGCACGTCCATTCTCAGAGCCCGGCCCAGCTTAACAATCTCGCTTCCGATATTTCCCACCCCCACGACGAGCAAAGTTCTCCCCGCACATTCGGCCCCCGTCAGACCGTCCCGGTGGAATGTGGTCGACGCCGCCATTTGTGAAGGCAGTTTGCGGAGCAGAGCCATCCACAGGAGAGCAGCCTGTTCAGCGACCGCCCGGACACAGTAACGCGGAAGATACCCGCAGCGTACTCTTCCGCCGGAGGCGGACCGGACGGGCAGCAGATGATCATAGCCTGCGCTGCGGGAAAGCACTGCTTCGAGCCGATCAATCCAGTGAGGAGGAATTACCGACTGGGCTCTGATCGAAATCACCGGTGCCGGTGGCAGGTCGTGGCCTGCTTCCTGGATGGTCGCCGGCGTACTGGTGAAGTCAAGCCCTGCGGGACGGAGCTGGCGCAGGAGGCGTTCCTCCTCCTCAAAGACTTCGTAAAGGAAAATGTCAGCCATCGCCCTCCTCGATTCCTGAAAAGAAACCGCCGCGATTTCGAACGAACCCTAAAGATAAAACGATTGACACGCTTGGGGAAGAAACAATAATGGATTTAACGTAAGCGAGCACCGTCAATGAGAGGTGGACCATGCCTGAAGAGCAAGCCAGACCCGAATCTTCCGCAGAAGAGGAGATCACCGTAACCGGCCCTCGTGGAACGCGGCCGACTACCGATACGAACGTAGTGATCCAGTTGCTGGTCGGGGTAGTGGGCATGCTGCTTGTGAGCTGGGCGGTCACCCCTTTGAAGGACACCAATCTCAACTATCTGTGGGCAATAATCCGCGACCGTGGTCCGGTGCAGTATTTCGAACTGTTCATGGCGTTCATGGTGGCGACCTTCATCTTCATGAAAGCCCGCATTGTGCGTAATCAGCTGAGCGTAATTGCAGCCGGTCCGATTGGGCCCTCGGTGGATTTCAGCGACGACGAGCAGGTACAGGATCTGCGGGAAAGCATCACGCGGCGTGACGAGTTCGCCTGGAGCATTCTTCTGAACCGGATTGAGCGGGCTCTGGCTCTCTGGCTGGGGTCTAAGGATGTGAGTCGGGTAGCGGCGTGGGCTGCCGCCGAGTCGGACCGTGATTCGACCGCTTCGGATTCGTCATATGCGACGGTGCGGGTACTGATATGGGCGCTGCCCATCCTGGGGTTTATCGGGACGGTGATGGGGCTGGGACAGGCGGTCTCAGGTTTCGCGAAGTTCCTTGCAGGCGCAGCGGAGTTGACCCAGATCAAGGAGGCGATCGCCAAGGTGACCATCGGACTGGGGGTGGCATTCGACACCACGCTGTTGGCTCTGATCCTGACAACTTTTCTGATGTTTCCTCTTTCCTGGGTGCAGCGGCGAGAGGAAGGGTTGTTCGTCGAGCTGGATAACTACATGGACGACCATCTGATTTCCTGTCTGCCCTCACCGGAACAGCAGCCCATCGTGATAGAGAATCTGGAGGACAGTATTGAGGCGGCTTTCCGCCGCTATATTCCGGATCCGGATCGCTATGACGAGGTCTTTACCCGTTCCATAGAACGGGCGGCGGCGACTGTGGAAGAGAAGTTCAGTGCCCTCGCGAAGGGGTATGAGACGGCCTTGAGCGATATCAGCTCCCAGCTTTCTGCGGGGCTGAGCTCGGTGGGAGATCAGGTCCAGGGAGCTCTCTCAGGATTTACGCAGGAGCTGGAGAAACATGAAGCGCAGATTGTAGCTTCCCAGAAGCAGGCGGCGGCGGAGCAGCATCAGAGGATGAAAGAGCTGGTGGAGGAGCTGAAAGCGTCGTCGCAGGCAGTGGCCCAGCGCTCCGAGGCCATGGTTCAGCAGCTTCAGGCAGCCACCGAGTCAGCGGTTCAACGCGCCATGCAGTCCGCGGACAAGACCGCCCAGCAGATAATTCAGGCGGCGGAGAAGTCGGCGTCCAGGGCGGGCAAGGCGGCTGAAGAGGCGGCGGCGAAAGCGGCGGAAGTGGTACAGAAGGCCACCGCGGGCACCATCAAGGCCGCCGACCAGGTCAGCAGTCGTCTGGCCGAGGTCAGCAAGCTCGCGGCAAGCATCGAGAAGCTGCTGCATGCCGAAGAGGCCATGGAGAAGGCTATTGCATCGCTGGCGACAGCGGAAGAATTCCAGAAAACCCTTCAGGAGCTCAGAAAGCACCTGGCGACTACGGATGAGTTCTGCGCACGCTTGAGTAAGCCGCGTGTAATAACGTTGCGCGAGGAGGTCGTAGAATAAGCCTCGCGACCCGCCGTCCGGCGGACGGCAGATGCCATGGCCAGAGCCCGCAGAGCGCTGGGGCAGGTGGAATTGATTGGGTTCATGCCGATCATTCTTATGACGGTCGGCTGCCTGGTTATTCTGCTGGTGGTCAACACGGTGATTATTATCAGCAATCCGGAAAATATCCGGATTACCTCGGTTATCCGCGGAGCCCTGTATGAGCCGGGCCGCCGCACGGGACTGGAGACAGGGGCACCGTTTCCCTTTGGGAACCGCGAGAAGGAGCCGGTATATTTCGACGTGCACCCGGAGCACATCGTACTGTATCCGGGAAAAGTCAGAGTCACCCTCGGCGATCTCCTGGTTCCGGGTAATCCGCTGGAACGGATGCTGGACCTTGTGGAGCAGCACAAGGACGCTTATTACGTTGTGATCCTTGCCCGTCCTCAGACCGCCCGACTGACCCGCAAATTGCGCAAGCTTGTTCAGGCGCGGGGCATTGATCTGGGGTTCGAGCTGTTCGAGGCTGAACGTGAGGTGGAATACAAGCCGTCAGGGAGGACCTTGATACTGGGGAAAAAGGAGTAGGATGAAGTGGCCAAAAGAACCAGAGGTGCGTCAGTCCGACTGGATTCGTTCCTGGATATCATGACTTGCCTGGTCGGGGTACTGGTTCTCATCATCATGCTCACCGGCATTGACGCGGCCCAGATCCAAGTGCTCATACCAACCCCGCTCGGTCATGCCACCGACCGCCGGCAGATAATCATCGAGTGCCGCAACAATATGCTCTACCGGATTGCTCTGGACAAGATCCGAGAAAAGGCAGTGGAGGCACTTGACGAGATTTCGGATGAAGCCGGTGGTGACATGATAAAGGTGATGCAATTGCTGGCCGAACGGCGGGTGCGGGTAGGCGGCTACGAGCTGGATCTGACCCACGCCCTGAGCGGCCATGTAGCGCTGGTACCTGTGCCGGGAGAAGAAGGTTACGCACTGCGCAGCATAGAAACTGAGACTCCGGACAAGTGGTTCGGGAGAATTCTGGCACACCTTGATCCCAAGGAGGAAATGCTCACTTTTCTGGTACGTGATGACAGCTATGCGGTTTTCAAGCGTGCCCGAGCTCTGGCCTGGCAGAAAAAGATAGAGGTCGCTTACGAACTATTGGACGCCCGTGATGTGATTCGATTCGGACCCGGAGGAGAGCTGGTGCTGGCACAGTAACCACCTCCCGGAAGCAGCATAATACTGAACCGGACTACCAATCGCCGCCGGGCCGCAGTCAATTCCGGAGTTTGCCTGACAGGGCGCAGTCTGTTATAGGAAAGTCGGCCCTGCAAGTTGCGGGCACCGAGGCTCCAGTGCGAAGGATTGCCAAACCGGAGGTATAGGACATGTCGGGTCTGGAGATAGAAGAAATTCTGCGTATTCTGCCTCACCGCTATCCGATGCTCATGGTGGACAGAGTGGTGGAACTGGATACCGAGAACCGCAAGATCCGTGCGGTCAAAAACGTTTCCTTCGATGCCGGCTACCTTCAGGGCCACTTTCCCGGTGAGCCGGTCATGCCCGGGGTTCTACAGGTTGAAGCCATGGCTCAGACAGGCGGCATCCTGCTCAACCGCATGTACGGGCGTGAGGGGCAGATCGCCTATTTCACCGGGATCAGCCAGGCGCGATTCCGACGGATAGTCAAGCCCGGCGATCAGATGGAAATCGAAGTGATCCTTGATCGGGTCCGGCTGGGGGCGGCTCGCGTCAAGGGCGTGGTAAGAGTAAACGGTGAAGTGGCATGCGAAGCGGAGATGAGCTTCCACATGAAGCGGGGCTGAGGTTATGGGCGAGATTCATCCCACTGCCATTGTTTCGGATAGCGCCCAGCTGGGCGATGACGTCGTCGTGGGGCCGTATGCGGTGATCGGACCGCATGTGGTCCTCGGACAGGGTACCAGGATAATGTCGCATGCGGTGGTTGAGGGACACACGCGTATTGGCGAAGGTTGTACCGTGTATCCGTTCGCCAGCATCGGTCAGCGGACGCAGGATTTGAAATATCGAGGGGGGACCACCTACGTGGAGATAGGTGCGGGAACGACGATTCGCGAGTTTGTGACTGTGAATTCGGCAACGGATGACGGAGGGACAACGCGCATCGGCCGTGGTTGCCTGCTGATGGCCTATGCGCACGTGGCCCATGATTGCCGCTTGGAAGATGGTGTGATCCTGGCCAACTGCGCTACCCTAGGGGGGCATGTGTTGATTGAAGAGGGGGCAGTGATCGGTGGATTGTCGGGTGTTCATCAGTTCGTGAGGGTCGGACGCCTCGCAATGGTGGGGGGATGTTCCAAGGTCACGCAGGACATTCCGCCGTTCATGTTGGCGGATGGCCACCCGGCGGCGGTACGGGGGATCAATATAGTGGGACTGCAGCGGAAGGGATTTTCCAGAGAGTCCATAAGGCGAATCAAGGAGGCACATCGCATCCTTTTCCGTGCGGGGCTACCACTCAGGGAGGCGCTGGAACGTCTGGAGTCCGCTGCAAGCGACAGTGAGGAGGTCGCCCGCATCTGCAGATTTGTGAGCACATCGGAAAGGGGGATAGCGCGTTGAAGTTCATGGCGACAGGTCTGTATCTGGCGCTGGGAGGAATGCTGGCACTGGCGGCCGGCGCACCTGAGGCGGGCGGGGAACGTGTAGTTGAGGTACAAAGGACCGTTGATTTCAACTTTGAGCAGGTAGATATCCGCCTTCTCGCCCGGATCGTCGCTGAACTCACCGACCGGAAGATTGTGATCGGCGACGGCGTCCAGGGCCAAGTGACCGTTATCAGCCCGGGACGCATCGCCGTTTCGGAGGTCTGGCCCCTGTTCCTGTCGGCGCTCCGGGCACAGGGATTATCGGTGTATCGTTCCGGAGAAGGGTGGGTGGTGGCACGGGTCGCAGAACCCAAGCAGGTCCTCGGACCGATCAGCGAAGGTGGCGGGGGGCTGGAGACCCGGGTGCTTGAGCTGCACAATGTGAATGCGATTGATGTTCAGCGCACACTGCGGCTGCTGGTAGCAGGGGGTGAGAAGGGATCCGTGATCGCCTTCCCCCCAAGTAATCATCTCATTGTCACTGCCGACTCCGAAACCCTGCAGCGGATTGAGGCGATCCTGGAGCAGCTTGACCGGCCGGGGGCGGGCCATGTAGCTCAGGTGGTACGGTTAAAGCACGCCTCGGCAGTGGAGCTGGCGGCCGCATTGCGGGAAGTCTCCAAGGGAGCGGCCGGTTCACGGAACGTCTTTGCAGCGGCGGTAAGAAATGTGGCTGCGGGTGTCGGCGGTATTCCCCCCGGTGTGACTGTGGTACCGGCCAGGCAGGCTAACAGCCTTGTGGTAGTGGGGCCCCCGGCCGAGGTGCGGGAGCTATGTCGTATCGTGTCATTACTGGACGTGGAGCCGGAAGCGCATCGCGGTCCTTTGAACGCCATATTCCTGAAGTATCTGTCGGCCGAGGATGCGGCTGCCAGTCTGAAGAAGCTCTTGGAGGGACAGCCCGCCGCGGAGGGGCGGAAAATAGGCATTGAGTTCAGCAAGGCGAACAATGCGCTACTGGTACGTGCTGATCCCAAGGATTTCGAGTGGCTCAGAAAGTTGGTTGAGGACCTGGACCGTATGCCGGAACAGGTCTTGGTGGAAATACTGATCGCTGAGGTGGGGCTGGATCATACTCTGGAACTGGGGGTGGAGTGGTCTACGATAGACTTGCCTGCCGAAGGGCGCACAACGGTGATCGGAAGAAGCCGACCGGAGGAAGTGGACCGGATCATGGACCTGATCACCGAAGGAATATTTCCCCAGGGGCTCTCTTTGGGCGTGGCCCGCGGCGTATTCCGGGATTCCACCGGGCGGCTGGTACCCCGCATTCCGTTCCTGCTCAGAGCGTTGGCCGGGGATCGGAACGTGAAGATCCTCTCCAGCGTTCCTCTCTGGGCCCAGAACAACAGCGAGGCCAGTGTGAGTGTGGTGGAGAATATTCCGGTACTCCGATCCACGATCCAGGGCGGAGCCGGTACTGCACGGGATGTGATCCAGAACATCGAGCGGGTGGACGTCGGTATCAAGCTCAAGATGATTCCACACGTAAATCCCGATCACGAGATAACCATGGAACTCAACCCGAGTATTGAGGCGATTATAGATCGCGGCCCTCCCGACATGCCTTTCACGCCGACCATCGCCAAAAGGGAGGTTTCCACTACCGTGACAGTGCCAGACGAGGCGACCATAGTAATCAGCGGACTGATACGCGAGGACCGTGTCAAGGTTCAATCCAAGGTACCGCTTTTGGGAGACATTCCTGTGCTGGGGACGCTGTTCCGTCATACCTCGGACAGAGTCAAACAGAGCAATCTGATCATCTTTGTTACCCCGCACATTGTGACCGATCAGGCGCAGGCGCGCAGGATAAGGGAGCAACTGGAGCAGAAAACCAGTTTGCCGCGGGAGAGGATCCGGTTCGGAGGCGATGCGGGAAAGGCGTGGCCATGAATGCGTCTGAGCTGGTTCTGGCTTCGGGTGCGGCCACCCGGGATGACCTGGAAAGGATCCGTCGGGAAAGAGGGACGGTTCCCACCGAGTGGGCGGAATTGTGTACTGCTTTGGCGGAGGCGGGAATAGCTTCCGAGACGCAGATACTGGATGCGGTGGGCCGGGTGTGTTCGCTGAGAACGTTACACAGCATTCCCGACGAAATGCTGGATCCTACACTGGTCGAAGATATCCCTCTGGAATGGGCGCGGGAGCATTTGATTCTGCCGGTGCGGATGGATGGTTCGGCAGTGGGTGTACTGGTAGCTGATCCCACCCGGACGGATGCCGCTCATGATATATCCGTGGTGCTGGGAGTCGAGGCTGAGCCGATTCTGGCTCCCGCCCAGATAGTGCGCAAGGGAATTGAGCGCTGCTACCTGCGCCGGGAACGGCGTCCGGCAGATATAGCCGGTCCGGCGGAGTCCGGCAGGCAGCCTGAAGAACGAGTCGGCACGGATATTCTCAGTACGCCGCGCGAGGCGCCGGTCACTCAGATGGCCAACCTGATTCTGCTTAATGCGGTTCGCGCGGGTGCTTCGGATATCCACATTCAACCCGCCGAAGGGCGCCTCAGAGTCCGCTACCGCATAGACGGGGTACTTTACGAGCAGGAATCTCCGCCCCGCGAGATGGAAGCTGCACTGGTGTCCCGCTTGAAGATCATGGCTGGATTGGACATCGCGGAACGCAGATTGCCTCAGGATGGTACCGCACGCATAAGAGTGGGGGAACGGGAGTTGGATATTCGGGTGTCGTGCGTTCCGGTAGCCGAGGGAGAAAGAGTCGTCCTACGTATTCTACACCGGGATGCGGTCCTGCTGCCACTTGACTCGCTGGGAATGCCGCCGGACATCGTAGGCACCTTCCGCAATCTTCTGCATGAACCTCAGGGAGCAATATGGGTGACCGGGCCTACGGGCAGCGGGAAAACCACTACGCTGTATGCCGCAATGCAGGAATTGGATTGCGCGCATAAGAACGTGATGACCATCGAGGATCCTGTGGAGTACCGTCTTCCGGACATTGCCCAGATGTCAGTCAGGCCCAAGATAGGATTGACATTTGCTGCCGGGCTGCGTCACATCCTGCGGCAGGATCCGGACGTGATTCTGGTCGGGGAAACCCGGGATACCGAAACGGCGGAGATTGCGGTTCGTGCTTCGCTTACCGGACATCTGGTCCTGAGTACGTTGCACACGACGGACGCGCCCGGAGCAATAATCAGGCTGATGGACATGGGCGTGCCTCCCTACATGCTCTCCGCCGCGGTGATGGCTGTAATCGCGCAACGGCTGGTCCGCAGGCTGTGTGTCGAGTGCCGTGAACCTCACCAGCTTCCGGAGGAGTTGACAGGGCAAATACCGGGCATGCAGCGCCTGAAGACAGCGCGCACCTATCGTGCGGTCGGCTGTGATGGCTGCCTGGAAGGCTATCGGGGACGGACTGGAATTTTCGAGTTCATGACCGTCACCGAAGAGCTGCGGGAATTGATCCGGCAGGGAGTCGACCACTCCACTTTGTGGCAGGCTGCCCGGAAGGCAGGGATGAAGACTCTGCTGGAGGACGGCTTGGACAAGGTCGCAGACGGCACCACGGACGTTCAGGAGTTACTGCGCTGCATCGGTTACAAGTTCGCCGCTTTGTGAGGACGTACCGCTATAAAGGCATTACCAGCGCCGGCAGCCCGGCACGGGGACTGATCGAAGCGGATAATGCCAAGGATGCCCGGACGCGCTTGCTGAGCAGTGGAATCATAGCTGAGGAACTGGTCCCGCTCGGCTCGCGTGCCGGATACCGACGTACGAAGATGACGCGTCGGGCCCGTGCCGAACTGTACCGTGGTCTTGCCGATTTGATGAATGCGGGTATGCCTGCAGGCCAAGCGCTGGCCTCGCTACGCGAAACACTGCCCGACCAGGCGGCCCGGCTCCGTGTCGGGATGGCGCTGGATCGCATCCGTGAGGGGGCCTCCCTGGCTGACGCACTTGCAGAGGCGGATATCAGCTACGATGAGGCGGAGCGCATCCTGATCGCCGCCGGAGAGAAATCCGGACAACTGGCTGACTTACTCTTACGGACCGCAGGGTACCTGGAGCGCGAAGCGGACCTGTACGAACGGGTGAGAACGCTGTGCTTTTATCCGTTGCTGGTGGCGGTCCTGGCCTTTGGAGTGGCGGGATTGATGTTTTTTGTCGTGCTGCCGCGATTCCTGATGGTGCTTCAGAGGGCGGGCGTCGACTTGCCCGCAGGAACAGAGACCGGCCTTCTAGTGGCCCGGGCGGTGCTTGTTGTCGTATCCGCGGCAGTGATCCTTGCAGGAGCGTTCACGTTTTGGACCGGCAGAAAAGATGCGCAGGGAAAGGCGTCGGCCGAGCGGCTTCTGCAGAGGATACCCATGATCGGGCCGCTGCTGACCTCACGGCATACGGCACGAATGGCGCGCACATTCTCGCTTCTGCTGAAAGGAGGGGTGGATACTGTTCAGGCGCTGCGGATGTCCATAGAGGCCTCGGGCAGCCGATTGGCGGCGGCAATGAGCGGGCAGGCGGCCGCTGCGGTTGAACATGGAGCAGCGGTCTCCGAGGCGGTAGGCAATCTGCCCGGCATTGATCAGGCGATCTCGCGATGGTGTCGTATCGGCGAGTCTTCGGGCGATCTGGCCGGGGCACTGGAGAGAGGGGCGGAAGTCTTCCTGCGAAAATGGATGCGAAATGCCGAACGCATGGTCGCGACGCTGGAGCCGCTTCTGGTCCTGGGAGTAGGTGTTCTGGTGCTCCTGGTCGCGGTGAATCTGTTGCTGCCTGTTCTCCGACTGAGCAGAAGTCTCGCATTCTGAATCGATGGTCCTTGGCGAGGCTCAGGCCGCACGGGACCGCATCATCGGGGCAGCGCCGGTCCGGTGGAGTAATCATCGGTCGAATCAGCTCGGCGCCAAAGAATGGCGGGATATTCACGTTGCGGAAAGAAGTTGGTGACAATACGGTATCCGGCCCTCTGCAGGATGGCTTCGGCGTCGGATTCAACAAACGACATGACGTATAATGGCGCGTGTACCCCGAAGAGATCGCCGGGAGCGACCGGTGGACAGGATCGGCGCACATAGAAAAGGAACCCTTCGCAGTGCCCGATAAGCCATTCGTCCCGCGGCGTGAGCTTGAGATAGTAAAGCGGGTGGTGCCCGATGATGCGGTTGATACGTTTGTTGTCGGCCACCTGCCGGGCGCTGTCGGTGTGGGTGTAAGCATGCCAACCGAAAGTGCACAACAAGCTTGCCGCCATCACCATGGCGATGGCGGCGGCCACGTAACGGTCTCTTCTTTGCAGCCGGTGGATGACAACCGCTGCGCCGGCTGCCAGCAGGAACATCCCGAATGCCAGCGGTGCGCCTACGCGGGAGAAATCACCGGGCTGAAGAATGCCAGCGGCTTCCAGTTGCAGCGTGAGCGTCGTTATCAGGCAGATGAGAAACCCTGCGCTCAGCACCAGCCAAGGATTGAAGGTGAGCAGCCATCGGCGCCAGCCCGGCAACCGATCGGGGTTACCCTGCCATTCCATGGCGGCGGATGCGATGGTAATGGCAAGCGGTGCCACCACGGGCAGGATGTAGCGCTGCTGCTTGGAACTGAAAAAGGACATCGCGACGACGAGTGTCCAGAACCAGAGCCATGATGGTCTCATCATCGGTGACTGCGGGGGATGTCCGCCAGGTGGCCGTGACACCAGCGCAGCCATGGACCACATTGTCCAGGGGAATATCAGTCCGAAGACCCCTGCGTAGTAGTACCACGGCTGGCGCTGCTCAATGTTGAATGTAACGTAGTCATAGAAGAGGAGATTCCACGCGTCGGGCAGGCGGACGAAAATGTAGACATACCAGGGTATCACGCAAAGCAGCGCGATAGACGCCGCCGTCAAGGCTGTTCTTACCAGCGGCATGCCTGCTGTCCCCCGGGAGGTGGCAAGGACGCCGGCGGGTACCAGAAACAGCAGGAAGGCCACCGGGCCCTTGGCGAGCCA
>QNAJ01000020.1 GCA_003641465.1 Verrucomicrobiota bacterium
AACCCGCCCCGACCTCCGACCTCTGACCTCCGACCTCTGTGCTTCGCGCACCTTGCGCCCTCTGCCAGAGAGTTTCCCTTTCACCGCGCTTCATCCCCCCGCTCAGCGCCCCGACACCGCCCACCCCTGCCCAATTATCCAAACAATTGACGGTTAACTATTCTCACCACAGAGAACACAGAGAGCACAGAGAGAAGTGAACGCAGAGGAGAGCCGGATTACAGCGGATCCTGCTCAAGCGCGATTACCCTCCCGTCGGCGGAGCATGTCGGCCTGCCGCCGACATCCGGAACCTTGCCGAGAAAAAGTTCCACGGCCGCTCCGACCGATCTCGGCGCCACCCCGCCCCGATATTTATCGGCGCGGGTCTAGAAGGCTGGGAGGAGAAAGTTCCAAGCATTGGAAGAAAAAGTTCCAAGGTTTGGAAATTTTGGAAGAAAAAGTTCCAAGGTTTGGAAGTTTCCAGACAAAAAGTTCCAAGGTTTGGAAGTTTTGGAAGCAAAAGTTCCAAGGCTTGGAGATTTCCGTGCAAAAGGTTCCAAGCATTGGAAGAAAAAGTTCCAAGCTTTGGAAGTCTTGCAGGGAAAAGTTCCAAGCTTTGAAAGTTCAATCTCAACAGCTTTCAGAGTTTGTCCCGCGCTCAGCGTCACCTGTTCCCGCCGCCGCCTCTATCCGGCGCTCCCGGCGCAGTCGGCACAACGGGGAATCCCCGCCGCGGCGTCGCAAAGCCGGTTGGTTAATGGTCCAATAGTTAATAGGCGATCGTTGAGGAGTCACCGGAGGGTGCAGCCGCGGTCCGACACCGCGGGCGCGGCCTACAGCAGAATCAAAGAAAAAAATCTCCCGTAAAGAACACTATGGGAGAATGAAGAATCTTCTTTCCCCCAATCAACCATGAACAATCAACCAGGAACCAACCCCGGCGAGAAGAAAACAAGAATCTCTCGCCAGGATCGCAAAGAGTACAAAGGAGGAAGATGGTTCCTGCCTATCGGCTGGTGTCTAACGGATGCAAACAAAACCGCTCCTTTCCCTGTTAATCCGCAACCAACACCCCGTATATCCTCGACCACCGACCGCCGACTTCCGCGCTCTGTCCTTCGGTTAAAGCAGCCGTTGCAAGACGGCAGGGGGCAGTGAGGGGGAAGGAAAGAGAATGCCGCGCCGCCAACCCGGAAAACAACCGGATCAATCAAATACCCCGGCACAGACTGCCCCGCAATATTCGCAGCGACCATCCGGCCCGACATGGCGGGCCAGCATACTGAATCCGCTGCGGATGATAAGCTCCCGGCCGCATGAAGGACAATAGGTAGTACTTCCCTCGGGGTCCCGGATGTTGCCGGTGTACACGTAGCGCAGTCCGATCTCCCGCGCGAGCCGGCGCGCATAATGCAGGGTCTGAGGCGGTGTCGGAGGATGGTCCGTCATCTGATAGGCCGGATAGAATGCCGTGAAGTGAAGCGGTGTGTCCGCCCCCAACTCCCGGTATACCCATTCCGCCAACGCGCGGATTTCATCTTCGGAGTCATTCTCGCCGGGGATTATCAGATTAGTCACTTCCAGCCAGGTGCTGGTTTCTTTTTTGACGTAGCGCAACGTGTCCATGACGACCGCCACATCGCCGCCGCACAGTCGCCGGTAGAAATCGGGATTTATTGATTTGAAGTCTATGTTGGCCGCATCCATATGCCGGAAGAATTCCCGACGCGGCTCGTCACAGATGAATCCGGCCGTCACGGCAACGGTCCGGATTCCCCGCCGATGGCACTCTATGGCGGTGTCAACGGCGTATTCGAAAAAAACCACCGGATCGTTGTAGGTAAACGAGACCGAACGGCAGTTCTCACGCACCGCGGCTTGTGCGATCTCCACCGGCAGGGCCCTGACGTAGCAGGTCTCTGTCTCACGTGATTTCGAAAGGGTCCAGTTCTGGCAATAGCGGCAGCGCAGGTTGCATCCGGCGGTGCCGAACGAAAGGCTTCCACTGCCCGGCAGAAAATGGTAGAGGGGCTTTTTTTCAATGGGGTCGATCGCCAGTCCGCTGTTCCGGCCGTAGGTGGTGGTCACCAGTCTTCCATTCTGCACCATGCGAACGAAACAGGCGCCCCGCTGTCCTTCACGCAGGCGGCAATGGTGGGGGCAGAGATCACACTGCAGCACCCCCTCTTCAACCTGGTGCCAGTACCGGGCTTCTTTGTACGGCCCCGCTTCCGTCATAGAGGTGAAACTCCTGAGAAATGAATTGTAACCCGACACCTTCCCGGCGTCCAGCCGGTGGGACAATCCTTTCCCCAATAGCGGCACTGAATCTTGAAGCCGCGAAAGGCAGATGCTACTATCCCGGCGTGAGCGATCGGCGCACAGTACGGCCGCCTGCAGTCGCAGGAACTTTTTATCCGGCCGATGCAGCGGAACTGGAGCGGATGGTGCGCGGGTTCCTGGAACAGGCGGCGTCGCCAAAAGCGCCGTACCGTGACCCGCGTGCGGCGATAGCGCCACATGCCGGCTACATCTACTCCGGGCCCATTGCGGGCTCCGCGTTTGCGCCTTTCGCTGCCTGTGCCCGGAATATTGATACCGTAATCCTCCTGGGAGCGTCGCATCACGTACCTTATCGCGGGATTGCCGCCAGCTCCGCCGGTTACTTCGACACACCTCTGGGGAGCGTGCCTCTCGATCAGGAACTGGTTGAACGGGCCTGCACACATCCCAGCGTCGACTATCTGGAGGAGGCCCACGCGCCGGAGCACAGTCTGGAGGTGGAGCTGCCGTTTCTTCAGGTACTCCTGGGCGACTTCCGTATCGTTCCCCTGCTGTGCGGTTCCGTCTCCTTTGCTGCGACCGCAGAGGTTTTGCGTCTGCTGTGGGATCGGGTTGCAGACCACGGAATCATTGTGGTCAGCTCTGATCTCAGTCACTACCTGACTTACGATGCCGCCCAGCGCCTGGACAGGGCCACGGCCCAGGCGATAGAGCGGCTTGATCCGGACGGAATTGGAGAGGAGCAGGCCTGCGGGCGGATTCCCATCGGCGGACTGCTGTTGCTGGCGCACGAGAAGGAATGGAAAGTCCAGACCGTTGACCTGCGGAATTCCGGGGACACTTCCGGTCTGCGGACACAGGTTGTAGGCTACGGAGCGTTTCTGTTCCATGAATGATCGCGGCGAAGCCGACACCTCATCCCTGTCCGATGCGGAGCAGTCCCGGCTCCTGGATATTGCCCGATCTTCACTAAAGAGCGGACTCTCCGCCGGGAGGCCGACCGAGGTTGATCTGGAAACCCTGCCTCCGCGCTTGCGTGAACCGCGTGCTACGTTCGTGACGCTGGAAAAAAACCACGACCTCCGGGGTTGTATCGGCTCTCTCCAGCCATCCCGTCCTTTGGCTGCGGACGTCGCCCACAATGCCTTCGCCGCCGCCTTTCGTGATCCGCGATTTCCTCCCCTGCGGGAAGACGAGTTGCCGGCACTGGAGATTCACATCTCGATCCTGAGCCCGCTCGAGCCCCTGGAGTTCAAGAGCGAAGAGGATCTCCTGCGGCAACTGCGACCGCAGGTTGACGGCGTGCTGCTGGCGGATGGTTTCTACCAGGGCACCTTTCTTCCTTCGGTGTGGGAATCGCTGCCCGATCCGCACAGTTTCCTTACGCACCTCAAACTCAAAGCCGGGTTGCCGGCGGACTATTGGTCGGACACAATCCGGGCCTGGCGTTACACCGTGGAGGGGATCCGCGGCCCCGCCATAGCAAAATAGCCGTGTACGGATTTCTCAGTCCGGACCCCTGCACGGGCCGCGCAGCTGACATCCTTGGGAATCCCTTTCACGCCAGCAGGATGTCGCCATCGTTTGCTCGGGATGTTGAAGGTCTCCCTTTTCCGCAGGCAGACGGCAAACTATGCTGGAAGCAGGCCTCACGGAACATCATGGCATCGTCCGCGCCGGTCGCTGAGCGCGGGTCACCGGGACTTCCGGACCAGAATACGGTAAAACGCCGAGCGGAGCGTGCTGGGCGGATGATCGGTGATACTGGTCGTCGCCCCCTGGGCCGCGACCGCATCGCGGATAACCTCGAAGTCCCCGGCCACCAGGTTCGTTCCCCGCAGGATCCTGTAAACCCGACCGGGCTTGCTCGGCCATGTGAGAATCACCGCCCGTCCCTCTCCATCACTGTGGACGCTCCGGGGAGTCCCTTGCAGCGCAAAGACCGACCGGGAATTGGTCGGGTCTGTACCCGCGATGTGGAATTCGTTGAAATCCGAAATGCCGTCACCGTCAACGTCGGAGTATTTGCCCCAGTAAGGCGATTCGTACGCCCCTATGTCTACCCGGCCGCACTGTATCCGTGGATTCCCGTCCAGATCGGCCTCCTGCACCATCCATTCCTGGTTTTCTCCCCGATTGATACAGGGCGAATCCGGCCGCAGGTGAAAGTCCCCCGCTGCGTAATCCACAAAAAGTGGATCGGCGCTGATATTACCCGGTCCCGGATCGTATCCGAGAACGCAGCAGTTCGATAGGATCAGGTAGCCCTCGGAGGTAAATGGAGAGTTGGACACAATCACGGAGTTGTAAATCCGCAGGAGATACCCTATCGGCGTATCCGGAGGGGAAATGTTTCCCACAATGGTGCAATTCTCGAATGTGCTATAGGCGCCAAGCAAATATCGGTCAGCGCGATTGTGCACGATCAGGCTGTTCGTGGTATCCGCCGAGATGAACAAACCGTAGTCCCCGGCATCATGGCCCTTGATAACACAGCGGTTCAGAAAACTCTTAATTCCGACAGCACCCCCGCCAGCACGATTGCCGCGGAAAATGCAGTTTATGGCGCGGGTCCCCTGCTCCCACCACCATCCGCTACGACAGTTGCTGAAGTTACCGATAAGGCGCGTCCCCATGGCCCCGCCAACACATTCGGCCCTATTGCTAACGAACAGGCATCCGTACGCTTTACCGCCGGCTATCGCACCGCCGATCCGGGCGGAGTTACGAAGAAAATTGCATGACTCTGCAACTCCGCCCGCCAGCGCCCCGCCCCTTATTGCCCAATTTTCTACGAAAGTACAATTGCTCACGTAGCTCTCGAAGCATGCACCTCCCGCATCACCCTCGTTGTACAGGCAGGCGGCTTCGTTGCGCCAGAAGCGGCAATTGCTGAACCGTCCGCTCCGCGCCGCACCACCGCGCGAGTACGCCCGGTTAAGCAGGAACATGCAGTCAACCACCTCGACATTCGTGCCATGGCACCAGATCCCCCCTCCACTCCACGGCGAAGGGTCCACCACCCTGCATCCGGCGGAACAGGGGCCGTAAGCTGGCCTGCAATAGAAAACCGCCGTGGTGTGGGTATGTCCGCCGTAGATAGTGAATCCGGAAATCCAGCACTGCGTGGCCGCATAGATGCCCCGGACTGCATCCGGACCGAACCCGCTGTCAGTGTGAGCCCGCCGGCCGAGAATGATCGTGTGCTTGGGCCCGTTGACGCTCTCCAGGCGAATCGGTCTGTCAATATAGACCCGGTTGGTCAGACCTGCCGGCCCGGCCCGACCTCCGCTGTCATAGACTCCGTTACTCACCAGCACGCGCTCGCACCCGGGCCAGGCAGCGTCAATCGCCGCCTGAATTGTGCGCTTCGGAGAAATCCAGGTTCCGCCGGGATTGGTATCATTGCCCGAAGTAGCGACATATATGTCCGGACCGAACACGTAGACCCTGGTAGTCGCCGCAATCGTTCCGTCACAGTTCCAGACGTGCAGTACGGCACTGTATTCGCCGCGATCCTTGTATGCATGGGTCGCCGTGCTGCGTCCGGTAACGACGGCGCCGTCACCAAAATCCCAGGAACAGTCGAGTGCCGCTCCTTTGATTGCCCCTTCCAGGGTAAACTGGATCCCCGTCACAGCAGCAAACGGTGTATGCTGCACGGCTACTTCAAGCTCTCCGGTTCGCAATTGGGGATAGAATTCATAAGCCCCTATGTCCACCCTGCCGCCACGAATCCGAGGTTGACCCGCCAGATCCTGTCCACCAGTCATCCAGGGCTGGTTGGTACCTGCATCTATACACGGTGAAGAAGCCAGCAGAATCGGATTCCAAACGCTGGCGATCCCCGGATCCCCGTCGTTACAGTGCGAGAGTATGGCCGAAGAAAAATTGGAGTCCCAGTGAGCAGCGCGGTTACGCCACGAAATGGTGTTGACCGCCACTCCCTCGTAGAAACCTGCGTCGTCTTCGGCTTCATTGCCCACCACCGTGCAGCAGATGCTCGTGCTCTTGTAGCAGCCTCCACCCCATCTCGCGCTGTTCCCCGCCACGAGAGTGTTGTACAAGATACATTCCACTACTCCTCCGCCAACGCTCCCGGCACAGTTACTGATGACCATGCAATTCCACAGTCGGCAGCGGACCGCCCCACCGCCACGATACCTTGCCCCATTACCAACTATGCGTGTTCTGACCAGCTCGCTGTCCGCAGCGCCGGCCCCGCCGTAATACCTGTCATCATGATTACCTTCGATTATCGAATCCTCGACATAGCATTTCCATACTCCTCGTGAATCGTCATAGTATCCGGCCCGATTGTACGCTATGCGTGAACGGTACACCCGCGAGCTGATACATCCTGTAGAGCTGTTCGAAATAATAACCGATTCATAGACTTCAGTGTCGAACACGCCATCAGAGGAATTTCCTTCAACCCAACAGTTGCTCAGCACGGATCCCGCCGCTCCGCCGCCGTGGTCGGCATGGTTCCCCTTGAGAATACAGCCGACCAGCGTGCCGCCGAAGACGCCGCCACCGCAGCCGGCGCTGTTACTCAGGAGTATGCAGTTGGAAATAACTGCCCCGGACTCGCACCAAGCGCCTCCCCCCTGTCGGCCCTGTTCAGTCGCGCCTCCCGCCTGCCCGCCCTGAAGGGTAAAGCCCGAAAGTCGTGCCCCTTGCACCAGATAGCAGCATCTGGTCAGCGGACCGCCGACAATAATGCAGTTGCTGGGCCCTCCGCAGCCAACCAGCACTACAGCCCGGGGCAGGAAGACGCGATTGGTGAGGCCGTCGGGACTGACTTCTCCGGCAATGTCATATATTCCGTTCGATACCCAGATAGTATCCCCATCCGTTGAGACATTGACGGCCGCCTGCAGGGTGGTGGCCGCCGCATACCAGTTGGTAAAGGGCTCCTGATGTGCGCCCCCCAGCGCTACGTACCGGTCAACCCCATGTGCCCGGGAGACGAGCAGGATCGCGCCCAAGATCAATCCCCGGAGGAGAGCCGGTAAGGTGCTGCTTCCGGAATTTCTCACGCTGCCCCTCTACCTGAGAATACCATTGTTGGGACCGGTTGCCAAGCTCGGGGACTCATTGCGAAACCACGATTCTGAGCCCGCTGCGCAAGTTCTCACCCCGTACGCGTGGATGCACACGGGCGTTGAAACGCGATCAGACCTGGCAGAACTCGTGCGACTATCTGTTTACCGGTCTTATCGGTCCTTCCCATCCATGAGCCCAAATGCCACGCAGGATCCGAATACCATCAATACCCGCACCGTAACCATCACGGCACTCTCAGGCGCACCGCCCCATTCTGAACTGCACATGGAACCATTCTGCCCCCACAATAAAGTTACGCCAAAGCAAGGGACAGTTGCAGAACTTTCCTGACCACAATTCCGCCACTGCCCGGACGTTGCAGAAGAAACTTTTCTCTCCGTGGATCGAGCCACATAATCTGCCGGTGGCAGCCGGATTTCTGCATAGGTTGCGGAAGCCCTGCAGGAGGTACAGAACCCTGTGACCCAGGAAGAGACAGTCCGACTGGCGGCAGCTCTGTTGATTTCCTATTCCCTGGGATCCATTCCCTTTGCCTTCCTCCTCGGCAAGCTCAAAGGCGTGGATATCCGCAAGGTCGGCAGCGGAAATGTGGGCGCAACCAACCTGTTCCGCGTCGCCGGCCCGCTGCCCGGCGTCGCCGCATTCGCCGGCGATTTTCTCAAGGGATTCCTGCCGGCCTTCCTGCTGCCCCGGCTCCTGCAGCCGGACTGGAGTCCCGGCGGCACACCCTGGTTCAGCCTGGCCTGCGGTCTGGCAGCGGTCGTGGGTCATAGCTGGCCCATTTTTCTGCGCTTCCGCGGAGGGAAAGGGGTAGCAACCAGCGCCGGAATGCTGGCGGCGGTCGTCCCTTGGGGTCTGGCAGCGGGTCTGTTCACCTGGCTCCTTCTGGTGATCCTGACGCGATATGTCTCGATCGCATCCATCGGTGCGGCGGCAGTCGCCGCGGCGACCTGCTGGGTGGTGTACCGGACCTATGGGTATGCTTTCGGGGCAGTGCTCACCGCCTTGGCTCTCCTGGTCATCGTCAAGCACCGATCGAATATCCGGCGACTGTTGCGGGGAGAGGAACCTCGCCTTCGTTTCGATGACCGGGCGAAACGCAAGGCAGAGTAGTATCAGTGAAATAAGAGAAATGGCGGCGTTGGGTATAATAGGGGATGGCGGATGGGGCACCGCACTGGCTGTTCACCTGGAGCAACTGGGCCAGCAGGTAACGGTGTGGGGCCCTTTTCCCCGGCAGATAGAGGAAATTCGTGAGCGCCGTGAAAACACCAAGTTTCTTCCGGGCGTGAAGCTCAGCAGCCGAATCCGCTGGACGGCGGATGTCGCAGAGGTTTGCCACGGGGCCGATTTCCTGGTTACCGCGGTTCCATCGCGCTTCTTTGTCCAGGTTCTGGAAAAGTTCCGCAGGCCGCTCCCGCCGGAGATCGTCGTAGTCAACGTTGCGAAAGGATTCGAGCCGACTACCGGTCGGCGGTTGAGCTCGGTGATTCGGGAGGTACTGGACACCGAACGGGTCGCGGTCCTCTCCGGTCCCAGTCATGCTGAAGAGGTAGCGCGCGGCGTGCCTACCGCGGTAGTGGCCGCGTCCGGTGACTTGGCGCTGGCCCGCCGGGTTCAGGAAGTTTTTTCCGGCCGGAGCTTTCGAGTTTACACGACGGACGACATGGTGGGGGTCGAACTGGGCGGCGCACTGAAAAACATCATAGCCATAGCTGCCGGGATCAGCGACGGCCTGGGATTCGGCGACAATACCAAGGCCGCACTGATCACCCGCGGATTGGCGGAAATGATTCGTCTGGGGCGCTGCCTGGGCGCGCGCACTGAGACTTTCGCCGGCCTCAGCGGTATCGGTGATCTGGTAGTCACCGCGACCAGCCGGCTGAGCCGGAATCGGGCGGTGGGCGAAAAAATCGGGAAAGGCGAGCCCCCGCAACGAGTTATTGCTTCAATGGCGCAGGTTGCCGAGGGCGTCTGGGCCTGTCGCGAAGCACGGCGCCTGGCAGTCCGCCACGGCATTGAGATGCCGATAACTGAGCAGGTCTACCAGGTGATCCACGAAGGGAAGTCACCGGCTGCCGCGGTCCAGGCCCTGCTGGAGCGGCCGTACCGAAATGAATTCTACTGATCAGAAGCCCGGTGTGGAACGAAGCCCGACCGAGATGGGGGCGAGGTCAAGTGCAACCGGTGTCTGTCGGAGGATTTCATGCCGCCCGTAGCCGGTACAGGCGCGCGCCGCGTGCTCCTGGCCAACCTGCTCGTGGCCGCTGTGGTAGTCAGCCTGGGCGTTTCCTATCAGCTCAGGCGGCTGCACCGTTTCGATGGTCTCATTATCAAGATTGCCAGAGAGCAAGGGGTAGACCCGCGACTGATTGCCGCTATTGTCTGGATAGAGAGCCGATTCGATCCTTCTCGAATCGGCGGGGCCGGAGAAATCGGGCTTATGCAGGTGACCGAAGCTGCGGCTGCGGAGTGGGCGCAGGAGCACGGGGTACCTGCACCCCGGAGGCAGGATCTGGCTGATCCGGAGTTGAATCTGCGTATCGGCACATGGTATCTGGCACGGGCACTCAGGAGGTGGGCGAAAAGATCGGATCCCTTGCCCTTTGCTCTGGCTGAGTACAATGCCGGCCCGACGAACGCCCGGCGCTGGGCGGCAGCCGCAACGGATGGCCGCGATTTCATCGCCCGTATCAGCTATGCGGGGACAAAGGCATACGTCATCAACGTGTTGCGACGTTACCGGGGTGGGGTCTGAGGCATCCTGAGGCGGAGGGCATAACCGACCATCAACAGCGCCTGACAATTCCGGGAAACGCGAAAACAATCGTCAATCGTTTCGATCCGCCGTGTTCCGCTGGAACTGAAGTTCATAGAAGTAGCGATACAGTCCGCCCCGGCGCAGAAGCTCATCGTGCGTACCGCGCTCGACGATCCGGCCGCCATCCAGCACGACTATCTGGTCGGCATGGGCGATGGTGGAAAGCCGGTGGGCGATAGCCAGAACCGTACGTTTGGCCATCAGCTCGTCCAGCGCCTGCTGCACCAGACGCTCAGACTCGGAATCCAGCGCACTGGTTGCTTCGTCCAGGATGAGGATCGGCGGATTTTTGAGGATCGCCCGCGCGATGGCGATCCGCTGCGCTTCTCCTCCGGATAGCCGCACTCCGCGATCACCGATGACGGTATCATAACCTTGTGGCAGCCGGGAGATGAACTCATGTGCGTGAGCCCGTCGGGCGGCCTCGACGACTTCCTCCCGGGACGCCCCGGCCTTGCCGTAGGCAATATTGTTGGCGACCGTATCATTGAAGAGCACGGTCTCCTGGGTGACGATCCCGATGCAATCCCGGAGAGATCGGAGGGTGTACTCACGGATATCCCGCCCGTTGATCTCGATGCGGCCTTCCGTGACGTCGAAGAAACGAGGCAGCAGATTAACCAGAGTTGTCTTGCCGGATCCCGACGACCCCACTATAGCGAGGCATTGGCCGGATCTCACTTCCAGATCTATTCCCTGGAGAACCGCCTCCTCCTCACGCTCATACCGGAAGGCTACGCCCCGGTAACGGATAATTTCAACCGGCGGTACAAGATTGACGGCATCAGGTCTGTCCGTAACGCCGACCGGAGCGTCCACGATCTCGAAGACGCGGGCGGCGGCGGCGGTGCTCCGCTGGATTACCAGATGAAGGGTGCTCAGTTTCTTGACCGGTTCGTACAGCCCCACCAGGGCCAGCGCGAAGGCGAAAAATTCATCTGCGCTCATGCCGGACCACCGCGAATAGACGAGTGCCGCGGCAAGTCCCACCACCGAGATGGTCACAATGAGCGGCTCAACCGCCGCCCGTGCCCGTATCACGCGCATGACCCGGCTGAACACCTGTCGCGAACGGCGCCGGAAGCGCTCCATCTCGTACGGCTCCATGTTGAATGCCTGAACCACCCGTAACCCGAGAACCGCCTCCTGGAGTACCGAGACAAGCTCTCCCATCTGCTCGCGTCCTTCACGGGCAAAACGCTTTACGCGGCGGCCGAACAGCAGCACCGGAACCAGGCAGACAGGAAAGAGCAGCAGACTGATCAAGGCCAACCGGACGTCCAACCAGACCAGGAAGCCGACCATCCCGGCGGCCGCCAGAGGCTGGCGCACCAGATCTCCGAGAACCGTGGATACTGCGCTTTCGATCTGGGTCGTGTCGCTGGCGACGCGCGAAATAATGTCACCGCTCTTACGCCGCATCAGGTACGCCGGCGAAAGCTGCACCAGTGATTCGAAAGCGCGGTTACGGAGATCCATGACCGCGCGGTTCCCCACCCAGTTCACAAAGTAGACGCTGAAGTAATATCCCACCCCGCGGAGTACGGCGAGCGGCACCAGGGCCCCCGCAATGAGCATGGCGGCCGCGAGCGGCACCTGGGGATCGAATATGCGAGCCAGAGTGCCTTTAAGCGCGACCAGCAGCCCGGTCGTTGAACCAGCGAACAGGATGCCAAAGATGGTTCCCACCAGCAGTCGGGTCCAGTACGGCCGGCTGAGCAAAATCAGCCGACGGTACACCTGAGCCGATGAAGGCACGTTTCCACTTCCCAGACGCCGTTGCAGAAAGGCTGACCGCTCAGCGTGTTTCAAGGTAAGTATCCGCCTCCATAGCGGCAATGCACCCGGATGCCGCCGCGGTGACTGCCTGCCGGTAGCGCACATCCTGAACGTCTCCAGCAGCAAACACGCCTTCAACATTGGTACGCGTATTCCGGGTTACTATGTAGCCCCGGTCGTCGGTCTCCACCTGTCCCCGGAAGATACCCGATTGCGGCTCATGTCCGATAGCGATGAATACTCCCGCAACCTCCAACGTCCGCTCTGAGCCGTCGCGCGTGTTGCGCAGAGTTATCGCTCTTACATTGCCCTGCTCATCGCCGAGAATATCCGCCACCACCGAGTTCCACTCTACGCTGATTTTGGGATTTTTCAGTACCTTGTCGGCCATCAATCCCTTTGCGCGCAACCTATCCCGCCGATGGATCAGATAGACCTTTTCGGCGATATTGGCCAGATAGGACGCTTCTTCGACGGCCGTGTCTCCTCCCCCTACCACCGCCACCACCTGCCCCCGGTA
>QNAJ01000021.1 GCA_003641465.1 Verrucomicrobiota bacterium
GCTTTCGGGTGGCGGTTGCCGAATTCGTTTCCACGGAGGAAGGCACCGGAATCGTTCATATCGCACCCGGCTTTGGTGAGGATGACTACCAGCTTGGGAAGGAGCTGGGGCTTCCCGTGGTCTGTCCGGTTGACGATGAAGGCCGTTTTACCGCCGAGGTGCAGGATTGGATGGGGGTGGCGGTTAAAGAGGCCGACCGAGCGATTATTGAGCAGCTTCGACGTGAGGGAATGCTGTTGCGCAGTCAGACCGTACGGCACAGTTATCCCCACTGCTGGCGCTGCGACACACCGCTGATCTACCGGGCGGTGACGACCTGGTTTGTACGGGTCGAGCGCATCAAGCAGCGCCTTATCAGGGCAAACCGGAAGGTACACTGGGTGCCGGCACATCTGAAGGAGGGCAGATTCGGCAAGTGGCTGGAGAATGCCCGTGATTGGGCCATATCCCGCAACCGGTACTGGGGCACACCACTACCCATATGGATGAGCAGCGACGGAAAAGAGGTCGTGTGCATCGGCTCTGTGAAGGAGCTTGAACAGCTTTCGGGACGGCAGATCAGCGACCTGCATAAGCATTTTGTGGACGATATCACAATTCCGTCGCAATCGGGAAAGGGCGTGCTCCGACGGATTCCGGAAGTACTTGACTGCTGGTTTGAAAGCGGCGCGATGCCCTATGCGCAGTCGCATTATCCCTTTGAGAACCGGGAACGCTTCGAGCGAAACTTTCCTGCTGATTTCATAGCGGAGGGATTGGATCAGACCCGTGGCTGGTTCTATACACTGATGGTGCTTTCAACGGCCCTGTTCGACCAGCCAGCCTTCCTGAACGTGATTGTCAACGGACTGGTGCTGGCAGAGGACGGGCGGAAGATGAGTAAGCGCCTGAAGAATTACCCTGATCCCCAGTATATTCTGAATACTTATGGTGCCGATGCCCTTCGGCTTTACATGGTCAACTCCCCCGTCGTACGTGCTGAAGATCTGTGTTTTTCCGAGCGGGGGGTAAAGGAAACCTTGCGGAAATATCTTCTACCCTGGTGGAACGCCTACGTTTTTCTTGTTACCTACGCCCGTCTCGATGGCTGGCAGCCTGCCGGAGACGTGCACGGATCGAGATTTTCGATGCTCGACAGGTGGATCTTGAGCCGGTTGCAGCGGCTGGTTGAAGAGGTACGTCGCGCAATGGACGCCTATGAGCTGCAGGGGGCGGTTAAGCCACTCGCCGAGTTCATAGACGAGCTGACCAACTGGTATATCCGTCGCAGTCGCCGCAGATTCTGGAAGAGTCAGGACGATGATGATAAGCGCGCCGCATACGAGACCCTGTATCGCGTGCTGCTTGATCTGGCACGGGTCGCCGCTCCCTTTGTTCCATTTGTCACCGAGGCAATGTACCGGAATCTCCGCTCGGCAGAGATGCCTGAATCGGTACATCTCTGCAATTTTCCGGATCCGGATATGTCTCTGAGAGACCGGGAACTTGAAGAGAGCATGGCAGTGGTCCTCGAGGTCATCAAGGCCGGCCGGTTGCTGCGTAGCCAGCACAATATCCGAATACGGCAGCCGCTGCGGGCTGTGTACATTGCCGCTCCAGAAGACGTCATGCAACGGTTACGGGACATGCCCAGCAACCTCATCGCTGAGGAACTCAACGTGCGAGAGGTGGTGCTGTCGTCCGACGTGGGAAGCCTGGCTTCGTTGAGCTGCAAGCCCCAGTTCAGCCGGATCGGCCCGCGGTATGGTCCGGCGACCGGACGGGTGGCAGATCTGATCCGGTCACTTTCTCAGCACCAGATAATGGCACTGTCCCAAGGTGAAAGTGTTGAGGTACAGGATAGGGAACTCGGCAGTGTAAGGCTGACGCCTGATGACGTGGTCGTGCACGTGGTTCCGGTACGAAACGATCTCGCGTTGGTTTCTAGCGGATCGATCGCTGTAGCTCTGGATCTGAATATTACTGAAGAGCTTGAATTGGAGGGAATTGCGCGAGATTTTGTCAATCGAGTTCAGCGTCTTCGCAAGGAGCTCGGTTTGGCGGTCAGCGACCGGATTCGAATGAGTGTGCAGGGGTCCGAAAGGCTCTTGCGGGCTCTGCGCGACAACGCCGGGTATGTGATGGCGGAGACGTTGTGTGTGTCCTGGGAATTAGGCAAAGAGATTAGGGACGCCACAGCCGTTGAGATACAGGGAGAGGAGGTGCGGATCGCAATAGAAGCGGTGCGGTCCCGGTGTTGACTTCACAGGGCTGATGGCCTAGAGTGCTTCGCCTTCAGTAACAGAGCGGCTTTTGCAGAAGCAAGAAAGGGACGCGAGGAAAATGAGGTCGGCACGGAAATCAAGCAAGAGAACGTCAACCAAAAAAGCAGCCAAGGCGTCGGCGGCCGGGAAAAAGGCCAAGAAGAAATCCGCTAGTCAGCGGACGGGTGGCACTGTATCGCGTACCCGAGGGGCGAGGAAATCAGCTGCGAAGTCTGCGCAGCGTGGAGCAGCGACAGGACGGTCCCAAGGCCGGAAAGCCGAGTCGGCGGTGGCCGAAGTCCGATCGGTCATCCGGAAGACTTTCGCGAGGCGTGCACCCAGCAAACCGCTGACCGTGAAAGAGAAGAAAGCGCTGAAAAAGGCTTTGATGGATTTGCGGGACAGGATAATCGGGGAGATACAATTTCTCTCGTCTGACAATCTCAGCCGATCGCAGCGCGATGCTACGGGAGATCTGTCCGGGTATGGCCTGCACATGGCGGACCAGGGGACGGATAACTTTGATCGCGAATTTGCATTGAACCTGATGAGCAATGATCAGGATATTCTGTACGAAATTGACGAGGCCTTAGCCCGCCTGGAGGCGGGTACATACGGCAAGTGCGAGAAATGCGGCAAGTACATAGATAAAGGAAGACTGGAGGCTCTGCCTTTTGCTCGTCTTTGCATCGGGTGCAAGAGCGAGGAAGAACGCCAGCTTGGTCGGGCACGACTGGCCGGCGGAGGAGCGGTGCCGTTCCGCCGCCGTGACCTCGATTAAGCATGTCATTGTGCGAGCCGATCGGTCCTGCCCGGAAGGTGACCGGGTTATTATTGATCCCCGTATCGGATGAGAAGGCTGTTCCTACGACTGGCGCCCGCTGACCGCGCAATGCGCGCAGGAATATCTGCGGCAAGTATAATTGTATTGGATCAGGTCACAAAATATCTGACGCGCCGCTACATCCCTTTCAACGAACGAATCACTGTGATTCCCAATTTTCTGGATCTCACATATGTTCGCAATACCGGTGCAGCCTGGGGAATCATGGGAGGATGGAATGGAATTCTGGCACTTTTTTCGCTGGCCATAATTGCAGTGATATTCATGTATCGTCACCATCTTGTCCGTGAGGTGGGCGCTGGCGTGGTGGGCGCAGTCGGCGGAGGAATCATAGGGAATCTCTTGGACCGGCTACGGCTGGGCTGGGTGACGGACATGATAGACATTCACCTTTTCCGGCATCACTGGCCGGCGTTCAATATCGCCGACGCGGCTATCTGCATAGGTGTACTCGTATACGTAATCCGAAGTGCGCGCCTGGTCTCAGGGCATAGAAGAGTGTCCGACGAGGCATCGCCTGATGCGGCCAACGTCAGCGGATAGGTTTCACGCTCTGGTACTGGTGGGCCCAACTGCCATCGGGAAGAGTCTTGTTGCCCATCGTATCGCACAGCTCAAGGACATGGATATTCTTTCGGCCGACTCGATGGCGGTATACCGGGGCATGGATGTGGGCACCGACAAGCCGACTCCTGTAATGAGACGCGAGGTGCGGTATTTCGGGATCGACCTGGTAGAACCGGTTGAGCACTTCAGCGTGGGGCGTTTCTACGACTATTGCCGGGAGCTTATAGTTCGTGGCGTAGTCCGTTCCGGCAGACTGCTGGTGGTGGGGGGCAGCGGGTTATATGTCAAGGCTCTCACGAACGGGATTGATCCGAGTCCAGCGACCCCGGAAAACATACGTAGAGAGGTGCAGCAGATTTTCCGCAACGGGGGGATTCCTGCGCTGCTTGCGGAACTGCAACAGCGCGCGCCGGAAAAGTTATCCGAGGTAGGCGACCTGAGAAACCCGCGCAGGCTGATGCGGGCGGTGGAGTTGGCCCGGCTCAATGCAGCTACCCCGACATCCTGGCGGCAGAGGACCGACGCGCCACTGGTACTTGGTTTGAAATGCGACCGGCACCTGATGTATAAGTGCATAGAAGAGCGGGTTGACCGAATGCTGCAAGGCGGGCTGATAAACGAAGTCGCAGCGTTGAAGCAGCGGTATGGGACCTTGTCAGACACCGCCCGGCAGGCGATAGGCTACAATGAAGTCTGGCAGTATCTGGAAGGGAGATTGACCTGGGACCAAGTGCGAGATCGCATGATTCGGAGGACACGTGAGCTGGCCAAGCGACAGATGACGTGGTTCCGCCACCAGGAACGTGTGCGGTGGGTGGAGATTGAAAGAGAAGAGATAGAATCCGCTGTGGAACGAATTCTGGCGGTATGGCAGGAGCATGAAGAAGAGACGTATCTCGCTATTTAATGCTCAACCTGCAGAAGATGCTTTACTTGTTGCAGTGCAGACGCCGGGGCTGAGTCAGCACGCCGTGTCCGATTGTCTGAGTGAATTGTCACGGCTGGTGGAAACGTCAGGGGGGCGTGTGGTGGGAACGGTGGTCTATCGATTGGAGCGGCCCGACCCGGCCTTTTTCATCACCCGGGGAAAAGCTCAGGATCTGGCGAGTAAGGTGCAGGATTGCGCAGCCCGAACGGTGCTATTTGATGACGATCTTTCCCCGGCACAGACCCGCAATCTGGAACGCCTGACCGGCGTTCGTGTAATCGATCGTACCCAGGTTATACTTGATATTTTTGCCATGCATGCTCATACGAAGGCAGGACGCCTGCAGGTTGGCTTGGCGCAGCTTGAATATCTGCTGCCCCGATTGAGGCGAATGTGGACCCACCTTGAGCGGCAAAGAGGTGGAATCGGGGTCCGCGGGGGACCGGGAGAACAACAGATTGAGGTGGATCGTCGCCGGATCAAGGTGAGGATTTCACAACTGAAAAAGGAGTTGCGACAAGTAGAAAGACACCGTGATCAACTGCGGAAGCATCGCCGGCGGCATGGATGGATTCTCGTCTGCCTGGTGGGGTATACGAATGCCGGCAAGTCCACTTTGCTAAATACTCTGACAGGTGCCTCCGTTATGGTGAACGACAAACTTTTTGCCACTCTGGATCCGGTCACCCGGCGTTTGAAACTCCCTGGGAACCTGCAGGTTCTGATTACCGACACTGTAGGATTCATCCGCAAGCTGCCCCATCAGCTGGTGGAGGCCTTCCATGCTACCCTCGAAGAGGTTCTGGAGGCGGATTTGTTGCTTCATGTGGTGGATGCGTCGCATTACGAGGCCGAGGCACAGGTTGAGGCCGTAAATGAAGTCCTCCGCGAGCTGGGCGCCGACACGCGGCCGGTAATCGGTGTATTGAACAAGGTGGACCGGGAAGGCGCACTGCAACGGGCACGACGCCTGTGCAAACTGTTCGAGCGGGCAGTGCCGGTATCAGCGCTTACCGGGCAAGGTGTAAACGACCTGCTGGTGGAGATCTCAGACGAACTTCGATACCAGCAGGTCAGAGTAAGCGTCCGGATTCCGTCTCACCGGGGCGATCTCATAACGCTGGCCCGATCATCGGGACACGTGCTTGCCGAGCACTACGATGATGGGTATGTGAAGCTGACTGCCAATGTGCCAGCAGATATTGCCGGCCGATTACGGAAGGCGGAAGCAGGCGCGGGGGAAGAACGGTGAGCGATAAAAGTGAAGGACGTGGTCCCATCAGCCCGACGGTGGTTTACGGGAGAGATGTGTCCCGGATGCCGGTTCGCGACCTGCCGGGCAGCATGCGGCCGCGTGAGATGCTGGAGCGTTTCGGCGCCGAGAAGATTCCGACGGAGGCTCTCTTAGCGGTTATCCTGCGCTCCGGAGTCCGTGGGGCCAATGTACTGAAGCTGGCGCGGGATCTTCTGGGCAGATACGGATCACTTATGGAGATGTCCCGTGTTTCCGAGGGCGATTTGGCCCGATTCCCTGGTATCGGGCCTGTGAAAGCACAGGTACTCAAAGCCGCGTTAGAACTCGGCCGCCGGATGGCAGCCGAAAGCGCCGGTAGTGTAGGGGATAGCATACGTTCCGCTGCGGACGCCGCCGCTGTTTTGCGTCCAGTCCTGATATCCAAGGAAACGGAAACTTTTGTAGTCCTGCTTTTGGATACCCGCAACCGCCTGAAGAGGCCACCGGTGGAGGTTACCCGCGGAATCCTGGACGCCAGTCTGATACATCCTCGCGAGGTTTTCCGGGAGGCTGTGCGCAATTCGGCGTCCGCAGTCATTCTGGGACACAATCATCCATCCGGCGACTGCCGTCCGTCTGCGGAGGACGTGCGTATCACCCGGGAATTGGTCAGCGCCGGGCAAGTGGTACAGATCCGGGTTCTCGACCACATCATTATCGGGCGGGCGGGAGCCGGAGGCAGCAGTGATTTCGCTAGTCTGCGGGAATTGGGTGTGGTTGAGTTTTCCGATTGATATGGAAATATAGCGTGAGCACCAGTATCCATCCCACAGCGATAGTGAGTCCGGATGCGGAACTCGGCGACGGGGTAGAAGTCGGGCCCTATGCGGTTATTGAAAAGGACGTATCGGTCGGGTCAGGAACCCGGCTGCACTCCCATGTGGTAGTCAAGAGGTATACCCGCATCGGTTCAGGGTGTGAGATTCATACCGGTGTCATTATCGGAGATGTCCCTCAGGATCGCAATTTCGAGCCGTGCCGCAGCTGGGTAGTTATCGGGGACGGCAGCATTCTGCGTGAGTGCGTGACAATTCACAGGGGGACTACGGAGGAGAGTTGTACTCGGGTAGGGAAGAACTGTTTCCTGATGGCGTTCTCTCATGTAGCACATGACTGCGTTCTGGGCGATAATGTGATACTGGCGAATGGAGCACTTGTTGCCGGACACGTACAGATCGGCGATGGCGCCTTCATCAGCGGCAACTGCCTGCTTCATCAGTTTGTCAGAATAGGCAGGCTGGCAATGTTGGGTGGTGGTGCGGGGGTGAGTAAGGATGTGCCTCCTTTCTGTTTGGTGGCGCCACTGTGCGTCAACAGAGTGGCGGGGCTGAATATGGTCGGCCTCCGGCGGGCCGGGGTGTCTGTGCGGTCGCGGATCGCTCTTGAACATGCATTCCGCAGGATTTTCTGCAGCGGACGGAACCTGCGGAGTGCTGCGTCCGAATTTGTCGACCGCGACGACGAAGATGCCCTGGTTCGTGAGCTGGCTGCATTTGTGCTGGAAAGTAAGCGGGGAGTCTGTCGCTTCGCAGGCGCAGAGGAGATGGTAGAAAAATCGGGATTGTGATATCCCACCGATTGAACCAGCGGGCGGGATGGTGTAGAGTATCGGCCGAAATTTCTGGATCTTCGGGACGAGGTGATCCCGGCGAGGTTCCGGGAGACTCCTCACCGGCGGTGGAAGCCCGCGAACCCCGATCTGATCGGGGCCGATGCGGTAGCCCCTGGCGGGGTACCCGCAGCCGACCGTATAGTCGGGATGGGAGAGGATCCGGCGTGACTGCCTCGCTGCATCCCTCGTTTCCCGGAATAGCTGATGGTTGTCTCATGATGTCCAAAGCGGAAATACAGCTGGACAGCGTTGAAGATGCGATCGCAGACATCCGGGAAGGGCGCATTGTAGTGGTGGTTGACGACCGGCAGCGGGAAAACGAGGGGGATCTGGTTTGTGCCGCGGAAAAGGTGTCACCGGAGGCAATTAATTTCATGGCGCGATTTGGTCGCGGGCTGATCTGTGTCGCCATGGAGCGAGAACGGCTGGCTCGGTTGGGGCTGGCCAGGATGTTGCGGCACGGGGATGGGGATCGGTTCGGTACAGCATTTATGGAATCTGTAGATGCGCGACACGGCATAACGACTGGTATCAGCGCCTACGACCGGGCGCACACTATCCGGGTCCTGGTGGACGATCGCAGCAGTCCCGAAGACCTGGTTCGACCAGGACACGTGTTTCCGTTAGAAGCTGCACCCGGAGGAGTACTACGGCGGCCCGGGCACACTGAAGCTGCCGTGGACCTTGCGCGGTTGGCGGGACTGAAGCCAGCCGGTGTAATCTGCGAGATAATGCGGGATGATGGCACAATGGCGCGGCTCCCGGAGCTGGTGGAATTCGCACGTTCGCACGGTCTCAGGATCATCTCAATTGCCGAGCTGATTTCTTTTCGGCGTTATAATGAAAAAATTGTTCATCTGGAGCAGCGCGTAAGGCTGCCTACCGAGTTGGGGATGTTCGTGCTGCGTATGTACCGGTCCGACGCGGATCAGCTTCACCATATTGCTCTTACGATGGGAAATCCTTCCTCCTGCGAAAGTCCGTTGGTGAGAGTTCATAGTGAATGTCTCACAGGTGATGTATTCGGGTCCCTGCGTTGTGATTGCGGATCACAGCTACGGCAAGCCATGCGGATAATCGCTGCTGAAGGATGTGGCGTGCTGATCTACCTGCGGCAGGAAGGCAGGGGAATCGGGCTGGGGGCCAAGATTCACGCTTATGCCCTTCAGGAGCGCGGTCTGGATACGGTTGAAGCGAACGAGACCTTGGGCTTCTCCCCGGATATGCGCGACTACGCGGCGGCGGCGCAAATCTTGAGGGATCTGGGTGTGGATAGAGTCAGATTGCTCACCAATAATCCTGCCAAAATACGCGGGTTGGAGAAAGCGGGTATCCGTGTAGTTGAGCGTATACCCCTGATTACCTCCCGAAATCCATTCAACGAGAAATACCTTGAAGCAAAAAAGACGAAACTGGGCCACATGTTGTAATCTGAGTGGGAGGAAAGGCGATGAAGGGGTTCGAAGATCACTTTCGGCCCGCAGAGGGACTGGATGGAATTCAGCAGGTCAGCGGTTCGATTGAGGGGCAGGACCTTAGGATCGGTATCTGTGTAAGTCGGTATAACCGGCTCCTGACGGAGGCTCTGCTTCATTCGGCGGTGGAGGGACTGCGCGAGCGCCGCGTCGCTATGCACCGAATTACTGTTGTCTGGGTGCCGGGCGCCTACGAAATACCATCGGCCATCCAAGCGATGGCGCGGAGCGGGGACTACGATGTGTTTATTGCTTTGGGCGCAGTAATCTGGGGCGAGACCGCCCATGGGAAGCTAATTGCTGGCGAAGTGACCAGGGGATTGGCCGATATCAGCCGACGCTTTAATGTCCCGGTGATAGACGGTGTGGTTACAGCCTATACCGAGGCGCAGGCCCGGGCCCGCTGCCTGAGTGGAAGGGTCAGTCGCGGATGGTACGCAGCGGTGGCTGCCGTCGAGATGGGAACCTTGTTCCGGAAGATCACTGAAACGCAGCCCGGTTGATCTAATGGGGACACGCCGTGCAGCACGGGAGCTAGCGTTGCAATTCCTGTTTCAGCAGGAATTCAGCGCTGATGACCCCGAGGCCTCTCTGTCTTACTTCTGGCGCGAGCGAAAGGTTCCCGGCAGAACCCGGCAGTTCGCCGAAAGACTCATCCGCGGTGTGATCCAGAAACGCGATGAAATTGACCGTCTGCTCAGCAAATGCGCGGACAATTGGAACCTGGACAGGATGGGAACCGTAGAGCGTAATGTCATGCGGATAGCACTTTACGAGATGCTGTTCTGCGACGATATCCCCCCCATAGTATCGATCAACGAGGCAGTTGATATTACCAAAGAGTTCTGCGATCGCGAGAGCGGCCAGTTTGTCAACGGCGTGCTTGATCGCGCGTTGGCAGAACTCACCACCCGGGGGGAGTCGGAGCGATGATGCCGTCGGAGATCCGGTTGGAGAAGATGGTCTGAGGTGAGAAATATGCGCGAAAAAGACGGCCACTGGATGCAGCGCGCCATACAGCTCGCCCGACAGGGGATCGGATTGACTCGTCCCAATCCCCCCGTGGGAGCGGTCTTGGTGAAGTCAGGAAGGATTGTCGGACAAGGTTGGCACCGCCAGGCGGGAACGGCCCACGCCGAAGTGAAAGCCATCCAGGCTGCCGGCAGTAAGGCGAAAGGGGCTACGCTGTACGTGACTCTCGAGCCTTGCAGTACCTTCGGAAAAACCCCTCCCTGCACAGAGGCGATCCTGCAGAGCGGGATCCGGCGCGTGGTTATCGGCTGCCTTGATCCTAACCCGGTCCATCACGGACGCGGTGTCCGGATTTTGCGATCCTCAGGCATTGAAGTAACAGTCGGGGTGCAGCGGGAGGACTCATTGAGGCTGGTGGAGGCCTTTTCTAAGTGGGTAAGAACCGGAAGACCTTGGGTTACGCTGAAGATGGCTCTTAGTATTGACGGCCGCGTGGCCGATGCATCGGGAAACTCCCGCTGGATTACGGGCAAGGAAGCGCGGAGATCAGTTCACGATCTGCGACGGACGGCTGATGCAATCATGGTCGGCAAGCGCACTGCGTTGCTGGATGATCCCACGCTATTACCTCGGCCTGCTCTGGGACGTAAACCTCTCCGGATTGTCCTGGATTCTCATGGATCACTGCCCCTTCGTCTGCGACTGTTTACTGATGGACACAGTGAGCAGACGGTTGTGTTCACATCGTGGAGGGTGCGGCGTGGCTGGGTGGAGCGTGTTCGTGCGACGGGTGCCAGTATCGTTCGGGTACGCCGCAGGGTCAGAGGACTCGACCTGAACCAGGTGCTCTTACGTTTGGGGGAAATGGGGGTCATGCATCTGCTGTGCGAGGGAGGAGGTCAGCTGGCGGGGAATTTGGTCCGAGCCCGGCTGGTAGATCGTCTGGTTCTGTACTTTGGCCCGCGTTTGCTCGGCGAGTGCAGCTTACCGGGATTCGTCTTGGGACGGATTGTTCTGGCACGCGCCCCCCGCTTGTTCATAGAATCGGTTTCTCGAGCAGGAGACAGCATTCAGGTCACGGCCCATTTGCAGTAGTTCCGATTGGGGGATGGAAAATAGGCAAATTGAACAATGTGCTAACGCCATAGGAGGAGCCGGTCATGTTCAGCGGGATAGTTGAAAAAATGGGTGTCCTGAAACTATCCAAATTGGAGCACAAGTGGGGCCGTATCGGTGTACAAGCCTCAGGATGGGAAGACGAGGTTCAGACCGGTGACAGCATCGCGGTTCAGGGGATCTGCCTGACCATTGCCGCAAAAGAAGGTGATGTGCTCTATTTCGATGTTCTGAAAGAGACTTTTGAACGCACAACGCTTGGTGACAAACATCCTGGCGATCGGCTCAACCTGGAGCGAGCACTGCGCTGGGGACAACCGATGGGGGGGCATATTGTCATTGGCCACGTGGATGGAGTAGGGGAAATTCGCGCGGTCCGGCCTGCAGGCCGGGATCGGATTTTCGAGATTGCAGCACCAGAAGAGCTCCTTGACGGGCTGGTCTACAAGGGTTCGGTCGCTGTAGACGGCGTGAGCCTGACTGTAGCTGAGCTGGGCGCTGACTCCTTTTGTGTACATATCATTCCTTACACCATGGAAAACACGACATTTGGCGGGCTGCGGGCAGGGGATCGCGTAAATCTCGAGGTAGACGTTCTTGCAAAGTATGTCAGGCGCCTCATTGAACGGGGCCGGGTACCGTGGCATATTGAATGGGACGAGTTGAGAAGAATCGGATTGATACAGGACGAAATTGTGGAAGGTGACGTCGGGAAAGATAGAGATCGCTAGTGTCAGCGGGAGCGAGCCGGGAGCATGCAACGGATCGTACTGAGAGCAAAGATCCATCGGGCTACCATTACGGGCCTGCAGCTTGAGTATGAGGGAAGCATAACCGTGGATGCAGGCCTTCTGGAGTCCGCGGGCATTGCGCCCGGTGAGCAGGTACACGTCCTGAATCTCAACAATGGAGCGCGTTTCGTTACCTATGCTATTGCGGCACCGCGCGATTCTGGAGAAGTTGTGCTGAACGGGCCGGCAGCGCGGCTGGGTTCAGTGGGTGATCGGATCATTATTTTGGCCTACGGAATAGTCGGGGAGGGGGAGATTCCTTATCAACCCCGGATCGTTTTGGTTGACGAGCATAACCGGGCCATCTGACCGCACTTTTTTCTTGCGCGACGATTACCTTATA
>QNAJ01000022.1 GCA_003641465.1 Verrucomicrobiota bacterium
AGGAAGGCGAGCGTGATCCAGGCAGTAAGGTGAAAATCGTACGCGGCGGTACGGGCGTAGCGCTGAAAGAAGAACAGGGACGCAGGCAAGCCGCCGGCCACAACCGCGCAACTCCATGAAGTGTATCGGGATACGAACAGGTAGAGGCCGAGGACCGTCAGCAATGCCGCAGCCACCGAAGTGAGCCGTGCACGGAGGACCAGTGTTTCGCAGGATGCGGTTTGTGGATCAAGGCCCGAGAAAGCCAGGAGATGAAGCCACGTGACCAGTGGGGGCTTGACAATTCGGGGGCGGCCGTTGAAGGAGGGCAGCAGCCAGGCGGCGGGATCCTTTTTTTCTCCGAAGACTCCGTGAAGGCGAAACCACGTTTCCTGCGATGTGGCCATGGCCACGTTTTCCATTACCCGTGCGGCATCACGCCGTCCGAGATTCACCAGCAGAGGGGGAAGTGCCACGGCAACCACCACGAGGCAGCCGGCCACTCGCATCTTGTGATTCCTCCGGTCTGATACCGGATTTCTCTCGCACCGATTTGACATGTCAAGGCGGTAGCCCTAGATTCATGCTTCGCATGAAAGACAACGGCGAAGCTGAAGAATCGATTCTTCCGCCCGATTATCACACCCATACGTTTCTCTGCAAGCATGCCGAGGGTGCACCGGTGGACTACGCGTTTCATGGAGTGCGCAGGCGACTCCCGGCATTAGCAGCCACAGACCACTGCCCAATGCCCGGAGGCTATGATCCCGAGCATCGTATGGGAATCGATTTCTTTCCTGAATATGTGCGACTGGTTGAGACGGCGCGTGAGGTTTCACCCATTCCGATACTCTTCGGCATAGAAGTGGACTACGTGCCTGAATACGCGGAAGAAGTAAAAGATTGGGTGCAGCAGCAGGGATTCGACCTCGTTCTGGGATCGGTTCATTTCCTGGACTACTGGGCGTTCGACGATCCGGCGCAGAGGTACCTCTGGGAGTCGGCGGACGTGGCCGGCGTGTGGAGGCGATATTTCGGCATGATCCGCAGGATGGTTGAGATAGGCTTGTGCACGGTGGTGGCGCATCTCGACCTGCCGAAGAAATTCGGAAGGCGGCCCCCGCCACGGTTACAGAAGGAAATCGTATTGCCTGTACTGGACGTGATCGCCGACCGGGGCCTGGCGATCGAAATAAATACCTCGGGGCTGTTCCACCCGGTGGGAGAGATTTATCCATCGCCGGAGATACTGTGTTGGGCGGCAGAAAGGAATATCCCGGTGACCTTCGGCTCTGACGCCCACACGCCGGAAAGAGTCGGTTCGGCGTTTGATCTGGCGGTGCGTCTGGCGCGTGAATGCGGTCTCAGAGCGATGACTATCGAGCCGTCACGCAGGTCCTGACCCATGGTGGAGGCGGGGGGAGTCGAACCCCCGTCCGCACAGGGTCCATCCCGGCTTCTACGCGCGTAGTCCGTCTATTCATTCTCGCCGCCCGCTCGCCGACGGACAGGCTCCCGAGCAGCCAGCACCCACGCATGGATCTCGCCGGCATCCGCGGGTGCTCCGGACACCGACCAGCCTGCTGCCGTCGCCCCGATCACCTAGCAGGCGTCAGTGACGGGACGTCGCGGCATCAAGCCGCGAGAGCCAACTCCTGATTGGCGTTTGTTTTTGGCGCCGGATGATTAACGAGGCCAACCGGCATCCTCGGCGCGCCACCGGAACTTCAACCTGCACGTCGAATCCGGACGCCCCCATCTGGCCGGTACACGTTAGCCCAGATTAATGGGGAAGTAAAGGGGCGGTATGGAAAGATCGGATCACTCCGGCGGTCTTCCTGCGGCCATTTCGAGTGCCAGAAGGGAGTAGGCCGTCACGAGGACCGGATCAGACTCCCACCACCGCCCGGACTTTTCGTTGACCCAGTAGCCCAGCCCGCCGTCGGCTTCGATCTTCTGAAGGGATACCAGCCGTCTCGCCAGCTCCGTACGCCAGTTGATGGTAGTACCGTCCTGAAGCGGTATCGAACTGCGCCCCAGTACGCTGAGACACTTCGCCAGGACGTTATAGAAATAGAAGAGCCCATCGGCGCCCATGCCGGGATTCTCATCAAGTGTCCAGTGTCGGCAGGCCCAATCGAACGCTGACCTTACCCTCGGATCGTTGCGGTCCACTTCGGCGTAGATCAGGCTGAGGAGTCCGGCATACGTCATGGAGCCATATGTCCGGAAACGGATTACCCCGTTGGTGTCCGTATAGGTACCCGCCTGACTCTTGTCGGGCCGATAAATGAAACCGCCAAGTTCGTCGGAATCACCTCCGGCCCAAGGGAGATCATTGAACTGCGGAAGATTCTGAACGCGAGCCAGGAACCGGCGCGCTGCTTTCCAGTTGAGATCAGCGCGCTGGCCTCTCCGACGCATATCCTCAGCGGATTCAGTCAGCCGCATCGCTTCGTAGGCGATATAGGAATTGGAGAGGTCAGCATACGCACGATCCGTACTGGCGTCATATCCCATTCCGCCATAGTAAATGTCATCGCCGAGGTGCTGTGACCGGGCGAGGAAACGGCGCGCTTTGAGCACCAGCGGGAGGACATCCTTCTGACCCGACTCGAATAATGCAATCATGCATAATGCCGTGTTGTAATTCTTGAGGCCCCCGCCCCGTCTTTTCTGCTTTGGTTCCCGGTAGATACCCCCATCGGGACGGGCACAGCTTCGAATGTAGTTCACCGCGGCGGCGACGGTTTTATCCGCCGGCAGTCCGCTGCGGATAATGGCCCACAGGGGCAGAGCCGTCAGGGCAGGATAATCGGGATTTGACCAGTAGCCTGCAGGCGACTGATGGGCAACCAGCCATTTGACGGCCCGTCTGATAGCAGCATCCGTCTCGCGTTGCAGCGACGGATCGAGTGCGGGGCGGGCCTGGGGCAACTGCATGAGGAACGGGAACATCGCGGGAACCAGGAAAGCTATCAAGTAGCGCATATCTTTCCTCCGGAGTCGGATATGGCGTACCCGGCAGGACTCGAACCTGCAACCTTCTGATCCGTAGTCAGATGCTCTGTCCAATTGAGCTACGGGTACGCCGGACTGTGTTCTGGTGAAAGATTATCCTCCGACCTGTTCAAGTCAAGGCCCACTGCCGCGTGGACGTCCGGTCAGATGATGTGCTCAAGTGAACTCAACGTACGGTCGGATGAGAGAGAGAAGCTCATCATGTATGTGGGAATTCGCGCAGATATAGAAGCAGCGCAGGCGGTCGTACTGGTGCACGGTTGTGGTCTTAGCTCCGGCGCGCCGGGCGATGAGTCCGGCGGCGGCGACGTCCCAGAGGTAGATGCTCGATTCGACATAAGCATCTGCTCGGCCGCAGGCCACATGACAGATATCAAGGGCTGCTGCGCCCATTATTCTCACTTTTCGCGTGTTCAGAGCCAGGGCCTTCAGCAGGGTGAAGGGGCGATCGTCGTTCCGGTTTACATGTTTCGATAACCCCGTCAGTGCCAGAGCTCGATTGAGCGAATCTGTGGTGGAAGGGTGTATCGGCGATCCGTTGAGGGTTGCAGGACCGTGGATATGAGCAGCGTAGAGCTCTTCGAGGGGAGGAACGTACACAGCTCCGGCAACAACGGTCTCGCCAACTGCTACTGCCACGGAGCTGCACCATAGCGGCAAGCCGTGGAGGAAGTTGAGCGTGCCGTCAATCGGATCAATAATCCATGTCGGGCGGTCACCTGAATGAGGAGCTTGCTGCAACGTCTCTTCTCCCAGAATGAAGTGGTCCGGGAATCTTGACCGGATAATTCTTTCGGCCTGCAGTTGGCTTTCCCTGTCCAGCACGAGTTTGACGTCGTGTGCATGTTCCTCCAGGATTTCGTCTCGGCGGTGCGCCTGTGACTGGGCGTGCCGCCCGGCCGCCCGCACGGCCGAGCAGGCGCAATCCAGGAAATCCCTCAAAACCACCTCGTCTGGAAGAGACGCTGTCATCGGATCGTCAGGATACCGCAAGCCTGATAGATAACAAGCCGGGTAAGCATGCCCGGAGCGGAATCCTGGCAGGCCGAAAATTAAATGCTTGTTTTCTTGTGCATTTGTGACAAATTAGGCGGGCTTGCTGACCGCTGGAGAAATGAGGTCGGGAAAAATGAGAGTGGCTACCGGTAAAGGAGACGATGGCAAGACCCGATTTGGGGGTAGGGAATACTTCAAGGACGACCTGCTTATCGAAGCCTTGGGGCAGCTCGATGAGCTGGTATCTGCCTTGGGCATGGTCTACCTGTATGAGCCCCATTGGGATATGCGTGCAGAAATCCGTGAAATTCAGGATCGGCTCCTGATGTGTGCCCGCTGGCTGTGTGCCACGGCTTGCGGCGATGAGACCGACAGTGGGGAGCTTACAGCCTTTCTGGAGGAGCTGACCAGGAAGTGTGAGCGACTGGAGCAGGAACTGCATCTTGAGCCGCGGCAGGTGCTGCCGGGAGAGAACATGAGCTCGACCTATCTGGATCACGCCCGGGTTGTCGCCAGGCGGTGTGAACGGCGACTGGTGAGCTTGAAGCGAGATGGAGAAGTCGATCCGGACGTGGTGCTCAAAGTGGCCAACCGGCTTTCGGACTACCTTTGGCTGCTCGCGCGCCGGGCGGACCTTCAGGTCCACTGACCTATCCTGATGGTTGCGCCTGCACAGGGAGCGCAAAGCGCCGACACAGTCTCCGGACGTAGTCAGGATAGTCGGTGAAGAGCCCGTCAGCGAGGGCGGCTGCGGCTGAGGCAACGTCACGAGGAGTGTTCACCGTAAAGACAAATACTTGAATTCCGACGTCGTGCGCTTCGGCCACCAGCTTCGGTGAGCAGAGCTCCAGCGGCAGGTGCAGTGACCGCGCACACATAGAACGTGCCAGGGCAAGAGCCCTCGGGGGCCTTCTTGCAGCGAGGCATCCCACAGGAATGTCAGGGTTCGACAGGTGAAAGGCCGCGAGTTGACGCAGGTGGAAGGAAGATATCAGCACGCGCTGTTCGCGGACCAGATTGCGACAGCAGTCGCTGAGAAGGCGCCTCAGAACGGGAAAGAGGGAGGGATCCTTAACTTCTATGTTGAGCAGTACGCCGTGCTTGTCGGCGAGCGCCTGCGCTACTTCCTCCAGAAACGGTATGTGGTACCCGTTCCCGACATCCATAGACCGGAGAGTGGCAAGCAGTGAAGGGCGGCGGTCGGGCGCCCAGTGTGAGGCCACCTTACGAGGGGCATCGTGCAGCACGAGAACACGGCCTTCCACAGGGTGAATGTCAATCTCCACTCCGTCGGCCCCCATCTCCAGCGCCAGTCTCACAGCAGCCACTGTGTTTTCGGGCAGATAGCCGCTGGCGCCCCGGTGAGCGAAGATGCGGGGTTGCCATGGGCCAGATGAGTGGTATAGGTCGGGCGATAGTCTTGCGTCCGGTACATTGATCATATTGCATATAGTACCGCGCCGCGGTTCAGGATTGAAGGGAGCAGTCAGCTATCCATGTCGGGTGATGCAGATATACGAGCGGGAAAATTAGTCGTCCTGCTTACCGATTTCGGTACGCGGGATGGTTATGTAGCCGCAATGAAGGGGCGGATTCTGATGGAATGCCCGGATGCGATAGTCATTGACGCAGCGCATGATGTTCCGCCGCACGACATCCATCACGGGGCCTGGGTTCTGGGGCAGTACTGGAACTGGTTCCCGGCAGGCACGATTCATGTTGCGGTTGTTGACCCCGGCGTGGGAGGGGCGAGGGACATAGTGGTATGTGTGGCCGACGGGAGGATCATCTTGGCGCCGGACAATGGCTTGCTGACTTGGGTCGTGTCGGCTGCATCCCGCGTGCGCACGCTGATTTTGCGACCGGATTTTGTAACCGAAGTTTCGCCCACCTTTCATGGGCGGGATATTTTCGCAGTGGCTGCCGGGCGATTTGCATCCGGAAGGGTAGAAGTGGACGCCGCGGGTGAGGAGACTTCCAGCATTTATCTGCTTCCGGATACCCAGCCGAGCCGCAGGGGGAATCAGATTCATGGAAAAGTGATCCATGTTGATCGTTTCGGTAACCTGATCACGAACATCCGCAGTTCAGGCATCGCGACTGCCCGGCAGGGAATCCGCATCCTGTGCCGTGGATACAAGATAGAACGGATATGCCGGACATATGCCGATGCCTCGCGGGGTGAACTGGTAGCGCTGGTCGGCTCCAGTGGGATGCTGGAAATTGCGGTGAGGGAAGGCAGTGCAGCGGAGGAGCTTGACGCCGGCTGTGGTGAGGAAGTAATTGTGCAGCTTGCGGGGACGGAGAAAGGATCGGAGGGGTGTGCATGAAAAAGGTGGACCCGATCGTACAGCCGGCGTGGAAGCAACTGAAGGAGGAAGTCGAGCGGATAAGAGGGCGTACTCTCCGAGGAATGTTCCATGAAGATCCTGAGCGGCCAGCAAAATACTTGTTAAGCGCCGGGGATCTGTTGATCGACTATTCCTGCAATCTGATTGACGACCACGTACTGGCAGCACTTTTCCGGCTTGCGCTGGATTGTGGCGTGCCTGACGCGCGCGATGAGATGTTCCGCGGTCACCATATCAACGAGACCGAGGACCGTGCCGTCCTGCACGTTGCGCTTCGTCTTCCCCGGGAGGCGAGTCTGGTGGTGGACGGTCGCGACGTGGTACCGGAAGTGCATCGCGTTCTGGATCGGATGGAGGATTTCGTCCGACGGGTCTGGAGCGGCGGCTGGAAAGGGTATTCCGGGGAACGGATCCGGAGTGTGGTAAACATTGGAATAGGCGGATCCGACCTGGGACCGGCCATGGCAGTGGAGGCTCTAAAACCCTTTTCCCGCCGCGATCTGACTGTGCGTTTCGTGTCGAACGTTGATGCGACCGACTTTGTGGAGAAGACGCGCGATCTCGACCCGCGATCCACTCTTTTCATTATCTCTTCAAAGACATTCACTACTCAGGAGACAATGACCAACGCGGCCACTGCTCGGCAATGGTGCCTGGATGCATATGGCGGAGACCGGCGCGCTGTGGAGCGGCATTTTGTGGCGGTTTCCACGAACCGTGAAAAGGTAGCGGAGTTCGGCATTCATCCTGAGAACACGTTCGAGTTCTGGGATTGGGTAGGAGGCCGCTATTCGATGTGTTCGGCGATCGGTCTATCCGTGATGTTGGCGATAGGGCCGGACCATTTCCGGCAGATGCTGGCCGGCTTTCACGCCATGGACAATCATTTCCGGACGGCACCAATGGAACGGAACGCACCCCTGCTGCTCGGATTACTGGGGATATGGTATGTCAATTTCTGGGGGGCCGAGACCTGGGCGGTTATTCCCTATGAGCAGTATCTGCAGCGCTTCCCGGCTTATCTGCAGCAGCTTGACATGGAAAGCAACGGCAAGTCGGTATCACGTTCGGGACGTCCGGTCACATGGCAGACGGGCCCCATTCTATGGGGTGAGCCCGGGACCAATGGGCAGCACTCTTTTTTCCAGTTGCTGCATCAGGGAACGCATCTGGTTCCCATAGATCTTATCGGGTTTGCGCGCAGTCATAATGAGCTGGGCGATCACCACCAGAAACTTATTGCCAACATGTTCGCGCAGGCCAGCGCCCTGGCATTTGGACGCACCCGGGAGGAAGTTGAGGCAGAGGGGACTCCGGAACGACTGGTTCCCTTCCGGGTGTTCAACGGGAATCGCCCGTGTAATGTCATTATGGCTCCGCAATTGACGCCCAGTGTACTGGGGCAGCTGATCGCCCTCTACGAGCATAAGGTTTTTGTTCAGGGCGTGATATGGAACATTTATTCTTTCGACCAGTGGGGTGTGGAGTTGGGAAAGGGTATCGCCGGCCGGATTCTTGGGCGGCTGAAAGGCGAAAGCGACGAAGAACTTGATCCGGCGGCTGAGCATCGGCTGAGTCTCTACCGCAGCCTCAGAGAGAAAGGATGACAGATGCCGGGTGACGGAATTCAATCGGACGGCAGGCATAACCAGGTCGCGGGCGCGTCTGGACTGGAATTGCTTGAAAAGTACGGGGCGGTGAGATCGGGCCATTTCGAGTTGCGTTCCGGTCTGCATAGTGACCGATATTTTCAATGCGCGTTGTTGATGCAGTATCCCGATGTTATGGAGGAGCTGTCGCGCCGACTGGCGGCGATGGTAATGGAGAGGATACCCACCCAAGAAAGGCCGCAATTGGTGGTTTCGCCGGCCATCGGCGGCATAATTCTGGGGTACGAAGTGGCGAGGGTCATCGGGTGCCGGGCCGTTTTTCTCGAGAAGGAGGGGGGTAATCTGGTCCTCCGCCGGGGTTTTGAGATACGGCGGGGAGAGCGGGTACTGGTAGTTGAAGACGTGATAACCCGTGGGGGAAGAGTAGCGCAGACCATCGAGCAAGTAAATGCTCGCGCGGCGAAAGTTGTCGCTATTGCAGTCTTAGTGGACCGTCGCGGTGACGATGTGAGGCTTGACTACCCACTGGTGAGCTTCGTTCGCTCAGTTCCTGAAATCTGGGATCCGGCGCGCTGTCCCCTTTGCAAGAAAGGGATCCCCCTGGAACATCCGGGAAGCTGAGGAGAGCCCGACGAGACGGTCTTGGCGGGCGTACCCGCGGGGGCTGACGGTATAGGAGAGAAGGAGGGACAAGATGGCGGAAGTGAGGAAAGTGGTGCTGGACGAGAAGGACATACCGCGTCAGTGGTACAACATTCAGGCGGACCTACCGCGGCCGGTACCTCCGCCGCTGGGACCCGACGGCCAGCCGGTAAAGCCCGAAATGCTTGCTCCGGTTTTCCCAATGAATCTTATTGAGCAGGAAGTCAGTACTGAACGCTGGATTGATATACCGGAGGAGGTTCTGGAGAAACTTCTACTATGGCGACCCACTCCGCTACAGCGGGCCCGGACTCTGGAGAGGACTCTGGGAACGCCGGCACGAATATACTACAAGAATGAAGGGGTATCGCCACCAGGCAGCCACAAGCCCAATACCGCGGTTGCTCAAGCCTACTATAACCGCGTTTTCGGAGTCAAACGGCTTACTACGGAGACGGGTGCGGGCCAGTGGGGCAGTGCGCTTTCGATGGCCTGTAGTCTTTTCGGACTGGAATGTCGGGTTTACATGGTACGAATCAGTTACGAGCAGAAGCCGATGCGGAAATACATGATGAAAGTGTGGGGGGCGGAATGTATTGCCAGCCCAAGTACTCTCACCGAGTCCGGCCGCCAGGTTCTGGAACGTGATCCAGACACGCCGGGCAGTCTGGGAATCGCTATCAGTGAGGCGGTAGAAGAAGCCGTGAAGCGTGAGGACACCCGCTATTCCTTGGGCAGTGTGCTTAATCATGTTCTTCTCCACCAGACGATCATCGGTCTGGAGGCGAAGCGACAACTCGAAAAGATCGGTGAATATCCGGATGTCATTATTGGTTGTGCGGGCGGGGGATCAAATTTTGCCGGTCTCAGCTTTCCCTTTATCGCTGACAAGATTGCGGGGCGTGATATGCGCGTTGTGGCGGTGGAGCCAGCGGCCTGTCCTACTCTGACACGCGCGCCGTACGTCTACGATCACGGAGACGTCGCGGGACTGACACCTTTGCTGGCGATGCATTCACTGGGGAGGACGTTCGTACCACCACCGATTCACGCGGGCGGGCTCCGCTACCACGGAATGGCGCCACTGGTCAGTCACGGTGTGCGTGAGGGGCTCATCGAAGCAGTGGCTTTGCACCAGCTCGAGTGCTACGAGGCCGCGGTGACGTGGGCGCGCACAGAAGGCGCCATCCCTGCGCCGGAAACGTCTCACGCCATTGCGCAGGTCATACGCGAAGCAAAGAGAGCGCGTGAAGAAGGTAAGGAGAAGGTCATTCTGTTCAACTGGTCAGGCCACGGGCTCCTGGATCTGACCGCCTATGATGCCTATCTCTCCGGGAAGCTGTCTGACTATGCTCTTTCCGAGGAAGAGCTCAGGAAGTCGCTGAGTGCCGTGGAAGGCCATCCTCGACCGGAATAGGCGGCCCGCAGAACGATGCGCCCGAAACTGGTCTATTGGGAATCTCAGGTTCTGCTGGCCGGGACCTCCGCCAGATCTTCAGCCAGCTCGCGTGCGGCCTCCAAGGCCAGTTCCCGCCGCTGATCGTGATCGCCGCAGATCGCGGGATTCTGCCCGTCGGCCCAGGCCACGCTAAGGCGGGTGATGCCGACGAACTCCAAGATAGCACGGACTTGCCGGGTGAGAGCATCCCGCGGGTCGTCTTCCTTGTAGACACCACCAGAGGCGGCGAGAAGAATTGCCTGCCTTATGGAGTGCAGAGGCTTTGTCCCGGTGCCTTCGAACTGGAACAGATTTCCTGGCGAAAAGACCTGATCGATCCAGGACTTGACAATACCCGGAAGAGAAAAGTTCCACATCGGCGTGGTAAGCACCAGCACGTCGGCCTCCCTGAGGCGCGCCGCCTGCTTGGCCGCATACTCACATGCCCGGCGTTCCTCTTCGGTCGGCTGATAATCGGGATCGAACGAAGGGTAGTAGAGCGCGCGGAGGGCTTCGACGGAAAGAAACGGGGGTGGTTCACTGTAAAGATCAATATTGTCTATCTCCACCTCCGGATTCTTCTCTGCGAGCGTCTCAAAAAAAGCAGCGGCCAGCTGTTTACTCGCGGACTCCTCAATCGGTTTCGGGTTTGCACAGACGTGAACGACTTTCATCTGGACTCCTTTCAGCGTTCCACCGTGACGAACTTGACGCAAGTGAAGTCAGAATATGGTTTGTATGTCAACACTTTGGTTTTCCTTTTTGACCGGTGGTAACAGCTTGGCGAGATAGGCTTCCAGTTCCCGACCATATTCAGTGTCCTTGCCTAACTGGGTCAGCTGCCGGTGAACGATTCGCAGCCCGGAGCTGGATTCCGCTTCACCAGCTGAGGCGAAACGCTTTTGCGGATCACATTCAACAAAACGCCGCAGCAGCGCAACCAGTGTTTCGTTCCGCCGCACATCTTCGGGTAACATCTGGGGTATCTGTTCCGGGAGAGAGCGCTTTATCTGAAGAAGTTCGGCTTCGGTGGGGCGACCTCTCTCAATCAGAGGACGTCCGCTCAACATTTCCAGCCCGACGATACCCACGCTGTATATATCAGATTGTATAATGAACTCCTCGCGGCGGTGAATCTCAGGGGCCATGTATACCGGACTGCCGAGAAGAAACATAGGCCGCTCGCCGATACGAATTGCACGGCCGTAATCAATGAGTTTCACGTAACCCAGCCGGTCAATCATGATGTTGGAAGGCTTCACGTCGCAGTGGAGGAATCCCAGCTCATGCAGTGTTTCCAGCCCCCGCAGTATTTGTCGCATGATATAGAGCGCCACCCCCGGCTGGATGGCGGGACGGGGCCCGCCCAGTCGGAATATTACGTCTGTGAACCGACTCCATTCCTGGGGTGATGACTTCTGCCGCACAGTCTCAAGGTGACGGCTGCTGAGCATAAAACGGAGATCAAATCCCCGAATCGCCTCCATCTGCACATAGCCTATTCCGTCTGTTTCCTCGTACACATCCCGGGCCACGAGGTTAGGGCTGCGGATGGTCTGGAGTATGGAAGTCTGTGCTGCGATGCGGCCCATATCCGTCCAGTATTCCTTGGGGGACCGGTAGATTGTAGGGTCGAACAGCTTGATCGCGTGACGGGTAATGCATCCACGCGATCCCTGCCTGAGTCCTAGGAAAACGATCCCCTGCCGGCCCCGGCCCAATTCCCGCACAAAACGGTAAGCCACCGGATAGTAGATGGCCTGCTGCTCCACCAGGTTACGATAGTTCTCCTTCAGACGGTCCATCGTCAGAGTGGGCGTGATGGCGTCTGTCGATTCAGAGACGGTTTCGCCGCCGACCTCCACCATGGTGGTGTCCGGTGGCAGATCATCCGGCACTGGTCCGTTTTGTTGCTTCTCTTTCATGAGCAGCTCTAGACTGTGACTCTCCGGGCATGGAAAGTCAACTGTCAGCCTGGGACAGATGAGACACGCCCCGTACAGGTTGGTGTCTACTGCGGCCGAAAGCCCGGCCGAGCGGCTGCA
>QNAJ01000023.1 GCA_003641465.1 Verrucomicrobiota bacterium
CGGGCCGGCCCTGTACCGCGGCCGCCGGCCGGCGCACGGAACCCAATCGGCCGAGGAATCCCGGCTCGCTTGCATCGCAGGCAACCGGTCGGCGATTGCTTCCCAGAAAGGCAACGTAGTCGTAGGGGCGGAACCAGACACGACCTTCCGGATCCGGGATATCCCAACGCATCTTCCTGACGTAGACGCATCTTTCCTCCGGACGGAAGTCAGTCTCAATGAACAGCTTCTCGAACTCACGGGCCGCCTCCGGGGCCATTCCCAAGCACCACTCCACATACGCAAACACCGAAAGATTTCGTTCCCGGCCGCTCCGATTCCGGAGTTCCAGGATCCATAGCTCCAGCGGGTCCTTGGCAGCCACGAAACAGGTCAGACGACTCGCGATGTTGTTGCTGGTTCCTGAGAACACAGTGTATCCCTGCCCATGGCGGCACTCATAGTCGCGCAATGTCTCGCCCGCAGGGATCGGTGTCACGCTCCAGAATGCACCGGTGCGGTCATCGCGCAGGTATACGAACTTGCCGGCCTCGTCGCTGGTCAGATTCTGGTTCCAGCGCGTAATCCGGCTGAGCTGTGCGTGTTCACGCCACGAGTATCCTCCGCCTGCTTGGGAAATCACCATCCCATGTTTCCCGTTGGATATGACGTTCACCCACGGGCGCGGCGTATCCGGACGCCATATCACGTACTCGCCACTCTGGGGGTCGAAACCACCGTATCCGTTACTGAAGAGCAACCTCTTCATCATCCTTTCTCATGTCTCTATGACCGCACGACGGAACCCCGGCATCATGCCTCTCCGAGGCACCGCGGTCCAGCATTGCCTGTTGTGAGCGCTTGCAGCCGCATAGCATACCCACCAGCACGCGGCTGGCAATACCTAACCTGAATTATTATTCACCCCTTCGGGACCGCCAAGTGGGTCACGTACCCGGGACAATGTGGTCAGCTGATGATCGTTGCGCCTTGGTCGCCATGAAACGGGGTAGGCCTGCCTGAGCTGGGAGGTCGTCCCACAATCCCGTCTCTGGCGCAACATGTTCCGCCAGAGTGAACCAATACTGGTCAGATTTGATGAATAGATCGGCCTACGACGACGGACGCGGCGCAGCCTGGTTCACCAGGGGAGAGCCCCTTGCCGGCCCGACCACGTTATGCGGGCCATTCACGGCTCGTGGCAACATGGTATACTGTGCTTCTGCGAGACGATGAGAACCGGCACCGCAGACTTACCGCTTCACGGAGGCAGGGCCCCGGCCTGGCTGATGCAAAGGATGATCCGTCTGGCGCGGGCGGTGGTAGAAATCATGGTCTCCGAATACGACACCCGCTTCGTCCTGCAGAAGCTGGCCGATCCCTTCTGGTTCCAGGCTTTCGGCTGCCTGCTGGGCTTCGACTGGCATTCCAGTGGACTGACCACCACGGTCTGCGCTGCACTCAAAGCCGCGTTCCAGACTGCCGGGTCGGATTTTCCCCTGTATGCCTGCGGGGGCAAAGGCAGCCGGTCGCGCAGGACGCCGGAGGAAATCGCCGCCGCCTGTGACGCTTTGGGAGTGGACGCCGATCCATTGATCTACGCCAGTCGCATGGCGGCCAAAATAGACAACGCTGCGTTGCAGGATGGATTTCAGATCTATCACCATTGTTTCTTTTTCGACCGAACCGGGCTCTGGGCAGTGGTACAGCAAGGGATGGCCCGCGAGAATGATCCGCTGGGCAGACCCAATGCCGGATTCGCCCGGCGTTATCACTGGGTCGCCGACAAGGTCGGGGATTGGACTATCCGCCCTGAAGCAGCTATCTGCAGCGAGAAAACTGCACCGCTGGTCGTGGATACGATTGCAAAGGAGGCGCGGCCCATGCAACAGGATGTAACCCGGCTGCTCACCGAAGAGCAACGTGAGGTGCAGAAAATCCTGAAAGATCTGCCTCACTTGCGGCTGACACCACGCCACCGGATCCTGCTCAGTGACATAGACCCGCGGCGCATCAGCCGGATACTTCTGTCCACGTATGATGATCCACCGGAGACTTTTGCATCCTTGATCGGACGCCGTGGGATCGGGCCGGCGACTATCAGGGCTCTGGCCCTTACAGCGGAGATCATTTACGGTCATGGACCATCCTACCGCGATCCCGCCCGATTCAGCTTTGCACATGGAGGCAAGGACGGAACCCCTTATCCTGTCAGACGCGATGTTTACGATGAGACTATCAGCATCCTTAATTCGCTGGTCTCCCGCGCAAGAGTAGACCAATCCGAAAAGCGCCGCGCATTCCGCCGTCTGGCCGTTTTCACTACGATAAGCTCCGCCGAATCACAAAGACACTCTGTCAACCGGACAACATCAGAAACGACCCGATTATAGTGGCCGGTTCCTTAAAGCCGCAGCCTCGCGGTCTGGCTGGATAACAAACAACTTGACCCCGTTGCGCACAGCCCTGTTACAGGTCATACAAAGTCGCAATAGCCGCTATTCCAAAAGGTTCGGAGCGCATCGCTGGTATCTGTAGGGGTGATCCCATTCGACAAAATAACTCTCATCCGCCTGGAAAGGAACAATCACACCGAATGCTGCTCTTATTACAACCGGGAATAAATTTACCAGCGAACGAAGGTTATTGAGCGACTCTGGAGAACTTTTGTCGGCGGGAATCCGCACCGCCATAAAATTCTTGAGCGTAGTACTGCGATCCCCTTTCTCAGGATTCAATAGGCCGTGATCGGATACTATCGCCACTACATCATTGGTCGAAAGCGATTTGACTACCCTTATAGTCATACGATTGACAAATTTCAGTTGTGCAATATAGGCCGCAGCATAATCACTAAAAGGAACCCACGATGGACGCGCCGCTCCTAACATGAAGAAGTCCTGTAAGCGCACTGCTTGGCCGTCTTCGTCGAAGACGATCGGCTCATGCGGGCATATGACATGCGCGTATACGAAAAGGGGCCCTGTTTCGCAATACTGGGACAGATCTGAAAGCTGATTAAATGTAAAGAGGATCCGCCTGCGATGATGTGCAAACATACTTTCTGAACCGCCTATCCGCGCCAGGATTCTGGGGATGGGGGTCAGTTCAAGGAGCATCATCTCAAAAGTATTCGCAATGGGTTCTGCTGGAGAAAGATAGATGTCCGCTTCACGGTCTAGATCGAGGTAATCAAACCCCGTACGAAAAGCCAAGATACGGTACCCGTGGCTCCGCAGCAGCGAAAATAACCGGTTGTGCCGAAAAAGGCTTAACAGATCCGCGATATTCCTGTCCGATGGCGAGCATGCAGGTAAAAGAACGTGTAGATAGTCCATGTTGAAGCAAGATGCAAGGGACCACAAGGATTTATTATAGTTGCTGCGACTCGATTTCACTACATAGAACCCATTGCTCTGCAACCACCGGATAAAATTATCATTCCTGAATCCGAAATGCTGCCAAAGTACGTCGTCTCTCGGATACGAATCTAGTACGATAAGATAGATGTCGGGATATCCGGAGTGTCCGTCTCGAACCGAAGCAGGAGAAGGTGTCTTCGCTTCTGCTGGCTGTAGAAAATGCATTGCGAAGCTGCTTCGACATGTAGGCGATGTCGCCACCAACCCTATCGACCAAACTAATAGTGCAGTACAACTCACATTCAGGGGATAGGTCCAACGTTGAAAGGTCCTCTTTCGCCTCCACACATAGAATAAGAACGCACTAACGACACTCGCATAGCCCACAAAAAAGCGTGTCTTGTAGAAGATAAGATTCGGAGGGACAACAAAACGCACAAAGTGTCCCCAAGAAAATGTCGCCAATAAGAGTGCCGCCACCACCAGTCCTGCGCGGTGCCAATCCCTCAGCACAAGGAAAACCAGCAGATACAAAGCCGACGTGCCGAAGACTATAAGAACAAGAGGCCGCATTACCAGCCATGGAGAGACGACTTGGACATTCTGAGCGTAAAGCGCAAGTACCACGTAGGCGGCCAACGCAAGGGGATACCACGGCAGATCCCGCAGGCAAAACCAGCCGAAGGACCCACTTTGTCTTCCGTTGAAGGCGGTCATCAAGGGCTTGCCAATGGCCTTAAATTGTGTGTCTCGCTATCCCATATTTGACTAGGACAAGACGGATTCCGTTGTCAACTTAAGATAGGAACATTGAGGCGATGTCATAATCCCTCTTACGTGTTCGCCGACACCTCGGACGGTGCGCCTTTGTGTGTCTTGACTGTGTAGCGTGATAATGGTATTTCTCTGGGTCTGTTCCGGTTATGGAAAGTGGTGGGTCTTCTGCATGGTGGTAGCGTACATAGACCCGGGCACTGGTGGCATCGTGCTTCAGATGCTTGTCGCCGCCGTGATTGGCGTGGGTGTCTTTTTCCGCCAGCGGATCGCAGCCCTGTTCCGCAGGAAGCCAGCTCCATCTCCTCCGGCAAGCCCACAACGCGATGAGAACCAGTCAACCTGAGCGCGACGCGGGGTCGTATCGGGATCCGTCCGGATTCGTGTTCCGTTATGACAACGGGATCTACCGCGCCGTCGCCGATGACCATTGGCCGATAGTGGAAAAACTGCTGAATTCCCCCCTTTGGCAGAACCTCGAGACAAGCGGCTGGGTGATATCAACCGAAATCGTGCCCACGGCCGACCCCGTACATCGCCGGCTGCGGGACCACCACCCGGAATACCATCACTTCCTGCGACATCGCCCCCTGGAACGTATTTCTTACCCCTACGAATGGAGTTTTTCAATGCTCGCGGACGCAGCGTTGCTACACCTGCGATTGCAACGGAAACTGCTGGAACAGAACTTTTCGCTCAAGGACGCGTCTGCGTTCAACGTGCAATTTTCTAACGCGCAACCGATATTTGTCGATGTCCTCTCTCTAGCTAGACCAACGAGGATGGATATCTGGCCAGCGTATGGTCAGTTTTGCCGCATGTTCTTATATCCCCTTCTTGCCTATCTCACTCGTCGACTGACACCAAGACAGCTCTTTCTGGGCAGCCTAGACGGGCTAACGGCCAAGGAGGCATATTACATCATCGGTCCGTTGCGCTCCCTTGCCCCCACATACTTTCTCGACGTGTTTTTACAGTACCTGATAGAAAAAAGTATCACCCCAGACAAGGTGCGTTCGCTGCGCAAGCGGGTTGCCGTCAGCCGGGGCGATGCCAGGGCACAGATCCTGAACTTGGCCCGGCTGGAGCGTAAGGTGCTCCGGCTGAAAAAGAAATGGAATCCATCGAGTAGCTGGCAAAGCTATCAGAAAAAGTGCACTTATTCCGACGATGGCCGAATAGCCAAGGCAGACTTTGTTCAAAGGGTTCTTGCTGCGGAAAAACCTCAGACAGTTCTGGACTTGGGATGTAATACCGGCCACTACAGCCGGATAGCAGCTGGTACCGGTGCCTCGGTACTGGCAGTGGACACAGATCATGATTGCATCGAAGTGCTATATCGAGAGGCCAGCCAAGAAAAATTACCGATTCTTCCGCTTCTAGTGGATATTGCCAACCCTACACCGGGCGTAGGCTTTAGAAATCAAGAGCGGCGCGCATTCCTTGAACGGGCTACATCTGAATGCGTACTGGCCCTAGCCCTGCTGCACCATTTGCTCGTCGCTGCACGCCTTTCGCTCGCCTCTATTCGCGACCTACTGGCAGACCTGACAAAGAAGATGCTGATCATTGAATACGTGGATCGAAAAGACCCGATGTTTCAGACCCTGCTCGCTCTACGCGACGACCTGTACGGCGACCTTACTCGTGATCTCTTTATCGCCACTTTCTCGGAACGATTTGAAGTGATTGAGGAATACCCCATTCCTGATACACAACGATGCCTCTATCACCTTCGGAAGCGTTAGAAGATTCTGTCGGATTTTCAGAAATTATGCGTGGACGTCGTTTACAGCAAGGGTGTGCCTGAAATCCTCAAACAGGTTTTGTGTCTTACAGTCAGCATGAAAAATACGGGCAGTCGGAGAGTCCGTCGTCTGTCCCGATAGATAGCACCGATCTGCAATCGGAGATCAGTAATCAAATTAACAAATATTCGTCTCCTACACGGGTATTGGAGTCATGTAGTGTCCCAAACCGGTACTGATACTGCAAATTCCACCCTTGTCGCAGGAAAAACTCGAAGATGCCCATCACAGTATTGACGGGGAGCATTCACACCGCCAATAGGAGACAGTTCCAGATAAAAGGGTAGAAAAATGTGCTCAACTTCTCGAAATAGCTGGCGGAGAGGGCGGGATTCGAACCCGCGGTCCCGATCTACTCGGGACACACGCTCTCCAGGCGTGCGCCTTAATCCACTCGGCCACCTCTCCGCCCTACGCAGTCCCGTCAATTCCGGCCGCCTTCACTCACAATAGGCGTGCGTCCGCCTCGGCTCCCGCCGAGGCGAGACCCCGTCCGTCCCGACCCGGGATTTGGGGTCGCGTCGGGACGAGACGGGCCTTAATCCACTCGGCCACCTCTCCATGGGAGCACTGCATGCTGAAAATAAGCATTATCCCACAGGAAAAGACAAGGCATTCTACACTTGAGAGCCGGTACCCGGCCGAGTACAACTTCCAAGCCGGCATTGAGGCATACGCCTTTTTTTGAACATCCGCGTCCGCGGATTGTCATAAAGCGGTTGACTGTACTTCTTGCCGGAATATGGCGGAACTGCTAGAGGTCAGAGATATCCGCAAGTCGTTCAACGGCCGGGTCGCCGTGGACGGGGTGTCGTTCGCGGTCGAAAAGGGCACGGTGCTCGGTTTCCTCGGTCCTAACGGCGCCGGCAAGACCACGACCATGCGGATAATCGCCGGATATCTGCTGCCGGATACCGGTTCTGTTTGCGTGCTCGGCACGGATGCCGTAGCGGACCCCGTAGCTGCCCAGCGTAAAATCGGCTATTTGCCCGAGAACACACCTCTCTACGGCGAGATGACTGTGGAAGAATTCCTGGACTTCATCGGTGAAGTGCGCGGCTTTCACGGCCGTGCCAAGCTCCGTCGCATCGACGAAATAATCGAACAATGCTTCCTTGAGCCGGTCCGCCATCAGACTATCGACACTCTGTCAAAGGGATACCGACAGAGGACCTGCTTCGCACAGGCGATTTTCCATGATCCCCCAGTCCTGTTGCTCGACGAGCCTACCGAGGGACTGGATCCGAACCAGAAACAGGTGGTGCGGGACATGATCCGGCGCATGGGTCAGGAGAAGATAATCCTTCTTTCTACTCATATCCTGGAAGAGGTTGAAGCGGTCTGCAGCCGTACGATCATCATCAGCCGGGGTCGGATCGTGGCGGACAGTACGCCTGATGAGCTCCGCCGGCGCAGCGTCACCTATAATGCAGCCACTGTCAGGCTGGGCGTACCCGCATCACAAGCCGAGGCCGAACTGCGCCGGCTGCCAGCGCTGGCGGAACTGCGGATACTCGAAGAAGATCAACGGACGTGCACAGTGTACCTGCGCCCCGGAGATGGGCGGCCGCTGGCACCGGAGATTCATGCCTTGGCATGTGAGAAGAAATGGCCCCTCATGGATGTACACACCGACGAGGGAGATCTTTCCGAAGTGTTCCGTCGCATCACCGTAACCGAAGATACCCGGTCAGCCGGATCATCAACTGCACAATGAGAACATTGAAAAGAGTCAAGGCCGTAGCACTACGTGAATGGCGGTCGAGTTTCAATTCACCGGTCGCCTATGTGTTCGTAGTTATGTTCCTCATACTTAACGCGTTTTTCACATTCTTCGTATCCCGCTTCTACGAGGCCGGACAGGCGGACCTGCGTCCCTTCTTCGCATGGCACCCATGGATCTATCTGATCTTTGTACCGGCGGTGGCCATGAGAGCCTGGGCGGAGGAACGCCGCAGCGGGACCATCGAATTGCTGTTCACCTTGGGGATAACCCCAACCGAAGCGGTCATCGGCAAGTTCCTGGCCGCCTGGAGTATAATCGGACTGGCCTTGCTGCTTACCGCCGCCATTCCCGCTACTGCCGCATATCTCGGGTCGCCCGATTGGGGCGTGGTGCTTACCGGCTACTTCGGCTCATATCTCATGGCAGGAACTTATCTGGCATTGGGCATGTTTTGCTCGGCTCTTACCCGCAGCCAGGTGGTAAGCTTCATCCTTGCTACCGTAGCAGGGCTTTTCGTGGTGTTGATCGGGTTTGATCCGGTCACTGGAGTTCTTTCCCGATTCCTGCCCTCGGGAATCGTAGAAGCGGTCGCATCGGTGAGTATTCTCCCCCATTTCGACTCCACGGCACGCGGAGTTCTGGATGTGCGGGACCTCGTATATTTCGGCAGCACAGTGACCTTTCTTCTCTACGCAACCACCCAGATCGTCAATCAAAGAGGATGACCCATGGCAATCGGGAAGTCCAGTCAGGCAGTCAACAGCAGCCCGAAGGGCATGTCCCGCTGGGCCGGTGTGATTCTCATGCTGGCAATCATAGTGCTGCTGAACATGGTCGCTTCGGGGTTCCGCATCCGCCATGATTTCACCGCCGAACGGTTGTATACGCTGTCCGAGGGAAGCCGATCGCTGCTCGGGCAGCTACCCCGTACCGTGACCCTGAAATTCTATTTCTCCCGAAGCAACCCCGAAGTGCCCATCGGCCTCAAGCGATTCGCCGATCGAGTCCAGGACCTGCTCAAGGAATACGAAATGCATGCGCACGGCGATCTTGTCGTGGAAACCTACGATCCACGCCCGGACACCGAGGAGCAGGACTGGGCGGAACGCTACGGCCTGCAAGCCAGGTCGCTCTCGGTGGGAGACATCCGCCCTGGATTCTATATGGGCCTGGTGGCGGTTTCCGGCCGTAAACAGGCAGCCATCCCCTTCATTTCTCCCCGCGACGAGCCGAGACTTGAATATCTGGTCACCCGGCTCATTGCGGAGGTGATAACTGATGAGAAACCCACCGTCGGCATTCTCAGCACTCTGCCCGTGCTCTCCCCGAGCGGTCCATTCAACCGAAGTGGCGATACGTCCTGGATCTTCGCACGCGAGCTGAGTAAGAGTTACAAGCTACAGACGGTATCCACCAACGCGGAAGAAATCCCACCGCAAGTGGACCTGCTGCTGGTGATACACCCCAAACGCCTGCCGTCCCGGACATGGTTCGCCGTAGATCAGTACCTGCTGCGTGGCGGACGAGTGATGATCTTCGCCGACCCACTCTGCGTCACCGAGGAAGCCGGATCAACCGGTCCGGGCATGGCCGGATCCTCCGATCCCAACCGCTTGACCAGAAATTGGGGAATCAAAATGACCTCCCGACTGGTAGCCGCAGACGTGGCCGCCGCCAGCACCGTAAGCTTCAGCTCGGGCGAGATGGAAGAATTACCCACTTGGCTGACTCTCAGACGAAATCATCTCAACCGCGAGGACATCACCACCAGCGGCCTCGAGATGCTTATGATGCCGTTTGCCGCGGTTTTCGAGGGGGACCCGGTTGAGGGCCTGACGGTTACCCCGCTGGTACAGACATCCCCCGATGCGGCTCTGATCACCTCTTTTCAGGCCCGTATGCCGGGGCCCGAGAAGTTCACCGGTGCCCGCCATATCGGTACCAAGGCCCTGGCACTCCGCATCGCAGGTAAATTCAAGACCGCATTCCCCGATGGGCCTCCGCATCGCGAGGACAAACAGAATAAGGAAAAGGAGAGTAAGGATAATACCGAGGAGAAATCTTCCGCCTCCTGGCTTAAAGAGAGCGTGACTAACAGTGCAGTCGTACTGGTCGGTGACGTAGATATGCTCAGCGACCGCTACCTCGCACGGGAAATCAACATCCTCGGATTCCGGTTTTTCGAACCGATGAACGACAACCTGAACTTCGTGCTGAACACCGTCGAACAGCTGGCCGGAAACCCGGCATTGATCGGACTGCGCTCCCGGGGCCGGTTCGAGCGTCCTTTCGACCGTGTGCTGGCACTGCAGAAGAAGGCCCGCGAGAAATGGCACGAGGAAGAACGTGAGCTGCTGGCCAAGCTGCGCCGGACACAACAGCGCTTGCGGGAGCTGGAACGTGCCAAGAGCGAGAATCAGCGCTACATCATCACCCCCGAGCAGAAGCGTGAGATTGAAAAATTCCGGCGTGAAAAGTTTGAAACCATGCAGAAGCTCAAGCAAGTGCGGCGTAATCTCAGGCGGGATATCGAGCGTGTTGGAATGGAAGTAAAAGCCATAAATCTTGCCGCAGCTCTGGCGCTGGTTATTGTCTATGGCCTGCTGCGCGCCTGGAGACGCGCCCGCCGGGCAGCCGGGAGGTGACCGAAATGTCGCGGAAATCATTAGTGGTAATGGGGTTGGTGCTGGCACTGCTTGTGGCCGCTCTGCTTGTCGAGAAAGGTCGACGGCTGCCGACGGGTCGTAAGCCCGCAGCCGCCAAGATCCGACCGTTGCCCCAGGATTTCGATATCAATGCAGTCACCGGCATCGTACTGGCCTCTTCGTCATCCACTACTCACGTGGATCGTGTGGATGGAAGCTGGCGGGTGCGCGAAATGTATGGCTACTACGCGGACTTCGACCGGCTCTCCTCTTTTCTGCGTACCCTGGCTTTTGCCGAGTCTGCTCAAATCGTTCACGGGGGCACCGACCGGCTGGCGGATTTCGGCCTCAGTTGCGAGTCGGGAAAGCCTTGGGGTCGGGTGACCCTGGCATGCGAGTCGCGGCCGCCCCTGTCTATCATGATTGGGGATCCGTGGTTTCCCGATCTCAGCCGTCAGACATTCACCGCGACCTCTGGTGGACGCTATATCCGGGTGGGCGACGGACCCGTACTGTTGGTCATCGCCAACCTGTATCCGCTGCCGGCGGATCCCAAGACGTGGATCCGGAAGCGGATTCTGAATGTCGACCCGGCCGCGGTTCAACGCGTCGAAGTGAAGAACACCAACTCCACCTATACCTTGATTGTGAACAGCCCCACAGAATACACCCTTGCCGATCTGGGTGACGGCGAAGAGATAGACCGCGGTCCGGCAAACCGCTTGAAGCGGGCGTTGCAATTCCTGCGGTGCCTTGCCATCGCCGACCCTGAAAAGACTGATGCAGATCTGGGGTTCAGCACGAATTCACCCCTCTTCACACTCACTACCACCAACGGGCTGGTCTACCGGGTTACCTTGGGGGCAAAAGATGCCAGCGGAGGCTACTACGCACGTTTGAGCTTTGACTTTGCAGCCCCACCCCCTCCGGACGAGAATTCGGTTCGTGCTCAGTTGACGGCCTCGTCCGCGGATTCCGCACCCACAGAAACCAACCTGGAGGGCCGGGTCGAGCAGGAGCTGGCCCGGCAGCGAGAGGCCTATGAACAGATGATTGATGAGGCCCGCCGCGAACTGGAGCGACTGCGTCGGGAGCTGTCCGAATGGACGTTTGTTATCCCCCTCTATGACTATGAGACCCTGACACTCCCCCGCAGCAAACTGGTGAAGCCAAAAGAAAAGAAGCCATCGCCAGCAAAAAATACCTCTTGAACCCTCCGGCGTCGACTCTGCGGAGTCGCCCATTAAGGGCTCCCATCAAGACGCAAAATAGACCCCCCCACGCTCTGTAGTCGGCCGCAACCTGTAGTGATCGGCCATCCACCGGTGGCCGGGATGGGCAATTGTACTAAATCAAGACCCAACCCTGACGGGGTGCCCGCGATGTACGATGGTGTAAACCAGAGGCACAATCACCAGTGTCACCACCATGGACACCAGCAGCCCACCGATCGCCGTAATACCGAAGGGCTGCCACATTTCGGAGCCTTCGCCCCGCCCGAATACCAAGGGCACCATAGCAAATATCGTGGTCAGACTGGTCATCAGTACCGGCCGCAACCGGCGCTGCGCAGCCAGTTTCACCGCCTCCACGACCTCCATCCCCCGTGAACGTA
>QNAJ01000024.1 GCA_003641465.1 Verrucomicrobiota bacterium
CAGCTCCAGATCCCGCAGCATCTGGAGATCTTCAGCAGTATTCCGGCCCGCTACAGTGAGCAGATCGCCGATCATCATCCCATTGGCTCCGGCTGCGAAGATGAGGGATTGAAGGTCCCGCAAGTGCACGCGACCGGCGCAGACCCTGATCTCCGCTTTGGGATTGGTGAGGCGGAACATAGCAATGGCCAGCAGCGCCTCCAGAGGACGTATGGGAGAGAGATTCTGCAGGCGGGTTCCCGGCAGGGGAATGAGAAAGTTGATGGGGATTGAATCCACCTCCAGCTCCTGCAGCGCGCAGGCCAGTTCAACGCGCTGTTCCAGGCTTTCTCCCATCCCCAGTATACCGCCGCTGCAGATCTCAAGGCCTGCACGCCGGGCATTCCTGATGGTTCTTACCCGGTCGTCAAAGCTGTGGGTAGTACAGATCTTGTGGAAATGACTGGGGGCGGTCTCCAGGTTGTGGTGAAATCGCTTCAATCCCGCCTGCCTGAGTTCCTGCAGCTCGTCCTCGTGCAAGGCTCCCAGAGAAGCACACCACGCCGGATGGCCCTTTGGTGGGTGGGAGCCGATCATTTCGACCAAGGCGGAGACGTCGTGGCGGGAAAGGCGTGGCCCGCTGGTTACTACTCCGAAGTGCTGAATCGGAAAGCGCGCCGAAGCGTCCCGGGCCCGGACGATTTCAGCCGCAGGTTTGAGCGGGTAGGAAGGAATGCCTGTGCTGTGGTGCCTGGACTGCGAGCAGAAGGCACAGTCCTCCGGACACGCGCCGCTTTTGGCGTTGATAATGGAACAGAGAAGCGGGCGATCATCAAAGTAGTTACGTTTCATCATATTGGCGGCGGAGAGAATGTCCCACAGATAGTCCCGAGGCGTGGTGAGGACCTGTAGCGCCATTTCAGGCGAGATGGCTCGGCCGGCGGACGCGCGTCGCTTGGCCTCCGTCACCAGTGTTCTATATGAAAAAGATGACATGCCGGGCAGCCGGAAAGTCTAATTGAAGGCTGGCAGCATGTCTACTTTTGCCGCGGCTACAGGAGCTGCGGGCCCTAATGTGTCACTACGATCATATGGGCCAGCGTTTCGGCGATCACGCGGTACCCGCGTCCATTGGGATGGATGTGATCGCTGCGCATTTGCGGACGGGACAGGACCCGGGAAAGAACTTTCGGCTCGAGAGGAATACCATATTTACGCGAAAGATGTTCATAGAGGGGTGCGCAACGCAGAACCACCCCCGGCCGGGGCACCCCGAGAAGGATAACTTGCGCGCCGGATCGGCGGCATTCTTCGATCATTGCCGCCAGATTCTGCTCGATAGTGTTTTCCGGCACGTTCTGAAGCAGGTCATTCCCCCCATGACAGATTATGACCAGATCCGGCCGGTAACGTTGGAGAAGCTGCGGGAGGCGCAGCCTTCCCTGAGCGGAGATTTCGCCGGGTACACCGGCATTGATAACGCGGCAACCGGTAATCTCCTGCAAAACGGCGGGATAACTTTCCTTTTGTTCGGCTCCGGTTCCGTGGGTAAGGCTGTCACCAAAGCAGAGAATAGTTGACCCCGAGGCTATCCGGACAGTGGGGCGGGAACAGGCATTAAGTAGAAAGCACGCGACTGTAGCCGCAAGAACCGTCCGGACGGGTGGCATAGACAGCCTGCGGGAGACGGCCTTCTCGCCTCGGCCCGTTGCAGAGATCACAGCCGGCAGCAGCGGAGGCGAGGTGAAGAGCTTGGCAGGATACTCTGGGGAGCGGGTCCGTGACCCGCTCCCCATCAGCTCCGAAGTCTCGTATTCGCGGCAGCGGGGATTACCGCCTCGCATCCGGGCGTTTCGTAGAATCAGTCTTCGCTGATTTGGATACATTCCACCGGGCAACTCTGTGCTGCTTCCCGGACACAATCTTCCTGATCTTCGGGCACCACGTCGACTTTGACAACCGCGACATCTTCCATTTCGAAGATTTCCGGACAGGTGTCGCAGCACAGCCCGCAGGCGGTACAGGTGTCCGCGTCGATAGTGACCTTCATGTTTTCCTCCCTCCACTCACATGCTTCTTGAACGCAGGCCGGCGCGTCGCAGACTGCTCCCACGCGGCCTGACAGCGCAATAAACGCGCCAATCTTTTCCAGTATGGGGAAGCCGAAAGCAACACATTTTTTAGGACGGCACTGCAGGGCGCTATCTGCGGGCCCGGGAGCCTGCCGTGAGGACCGCTCACTCGCCGGCCCATCGCTGGTACATGCGCCATCTTTCTTCCACATCCTTCTGGGCCAGATCCAGGAGCCGTTCCGCTCGTTCGGGATCGGATTGCATCAGAGACCGGTAACGGATTTCGTTCAGGGCATAGTCCCGGAAGGGAATGGATGGGGGCTTGGAATCCAGTTGAAATGGATTTTTGCCCTGCTCGGCCAGACGCGGATCATACCGGTAGAGCGGCCAATATCCGCTTTTGACCGCCAGCTTCTGCTGCTCGACTCCCTTGATCATATTTATGCCGTGGGCAATGCACTGGCAGTAGGCGATAATCAAAGAGGGCCCGGGGTACGATTCCGCTTCCAGGAAGGCGCGGATGGTATGGCGCGGATTGGCTCCCATGGCTATACGGGCGACGTATACGGTGCCGTAGCACATCGCCATCATCCCGAGGTCCTTCTTCGCGAGAGGTTTCCCGGCGGCGGCAAACTTGGCAATGGCACCTCGGGGCGTAGCTTTGGACATCTGACCTCCAGTGTTGGAGTACACCTCCGTATCCAGAACCAGCGCATTCACATTGCGACCGGAAGCCAGCACATGGTCAAGACCACCGTAGCCGATGTCGTAAGCCCATCCATCCCCACCCACCAGCCATATGGAGCGACGGATGAGCGCGTCCGCCACACCTGCCAGGAGCTTGGCTTCAGGCGCGTTGACTTTCGTGAGTCTGTCTTTCAACTCGGCTACCCGGGCGCGCTGGGCGGCGATTTCTGCCTCGGAATCCTGCGCTGATTGAATCAGCGCCTCCGCAAGGTCCTCCCCGACTTGCGGAGCCAGTTTGCGCAGCAGCTCCTCGGCGAACTCACGGTGCTTATCGGTGGTCAGCCGGAAACCGAATCCGAACTCCGCGTTGTCCTCAAAGAGGGAGTTGGACCAAGTGGGCCCTCTACCTTCGCGGTTGACGGTCCAGGGTGTAGTCGGAAGATTGCCTCCATAGATAGAAGAGCAGCCCGTGGCATTGGCGATCATGGCCCGGTCTCCAAAGAGCTGGCTCATCAGTCTGAGATAGGGTGTCTCCCCGCAACCCGCGCAGGCACCGGAGAACTCAAAAAGCGGCTCGGCAAACTGGACGCCCTTCACTGTGCTCAGATCAAGTTTGGTCCGGTCCGGCTGGGGCAGCTTGCGTTTGAAGAACTCCCAGCAGGCCTTCTCCCTCTCCAAAATGGGGATCTTGTCCACCATATCCAGGGCCTTGTGACCTTCCCGCTTCTTGTCTTTTGCAGGACAGAGCTCGACACACAAGCCACACCCGGTGCAGTCTTCCGGACTGACCTGAATGGTGAAGCGGGTGCCGGGATCCACATCTTTCCCCTTAAGGGGTGCGGACTTAAAGCCTGAGGGTGCGTCAGCCAGAGCCTGCTCGGGATAGAACTTGGCCCGGATGCACGCGTGGGGACAAACGAAAGAACACATTCCGCACTGTGTGCATATTTCGGGATCCCATTCAGGAATGGTCAGTGCGATATTGCGTTTTTCCCAGCGAGTGGTTCCGGTAGGCCAGGTTCCATCCGATGGGAATACACTTACCGGCAGATTGTCGCCGTTCCCGCGGATAATTTCTGCGGTCACCTTCTGTACGAATTGCGGTGCCTCCGGGGGTACCGGCGGTCGCATTTCGATCTCACTTGTAGCACGTTCGGGAACCTTAACCTCGTGAAGATGGGATAGAGCCGCATCCACCGCGGCGAAATTTTTTTCGACGACATCACGGCCCTTTCTGCCGTAGGTCTTTTCGATGGCCGCCTTTATTTTCCGGATCGCCTCATCCTTCGGCAGGATGCCCGAGATCGCAAAGAAGCAGGTCTGCATTACTGTATTGATCCGATTGCCCATGCCGGCTTCGCGAGCCACCCGGTAGCCGTCAATGACATAGAAGCGAAGCTTCTTCTGAATAATCTGTTCCTGGACCTGCCGTGGCAGCTTGTCCCATACTTCATCCGGTCCGAAGGGACTGTTCAGGAGGAAGATTCCGCCTTCCTGAGCGTATTTCAGCATGTCTATCTGTTCCACGAATACGAACTGATGGCAGGCGACGAAATTGGCCGACTGAATGAGGTAGGTGGAACGTATCGGATCAGGACCGAAGCGCAGATGCGATACTGTACGCGCTCCGGCCTTCTTGGAATCATAGACGAAATAGCCTTGAGCGTAATTGTCGGTCTCTTCGCCGATAATCTTGATGGAGTTCTTGTTGGCGCCGACGGTGCCATCCGCGCCCAGCCCGAAGAACATCGCCCGATGTACCGTCTCGGGCTCCACGCTGAATGACGGGTCGAAGTCCAGACTCGAGCCCGAAACATCGTCGTTGATGCCTATGGTAAAGTGGTTCTTGGGCCGGCTCTTTTTCAATTCGTCGAGTACCGCCTTGACCATCGCCGGGGTGAATTCCTTGGACGACAACCCGTAGCGACCGCCTACGATCAGAGGCTTCTGCCCGGTGACCATGGTCCCTTCAGAGGCCGCCTGATCGAATGCCGCCACGACGTCCTTATATAATGGTTCGCCTTCACTGCCGGGCTCCTTGGTTCGGTCCAGCACCGCGATAGACTTGGTTGAGGGAGGAATGGCGGCCATAAGGTGACGCATGGAGAACGGCCGGTACAGGTGAACTTTGATGACCCCGACTTTCTCGCCCTGCGCGCAGAGATACTCCACGGTTTCGATTGCGGCTTCGGCTCCGGAGCCCATTAAGATCAGAATTCGCTCGGCATCAGGAGCGCCGTGGTAGTCAAACAGGGAATACTTTCTGCCGGTGACCTCAGCCAACCGGTTCATCACGTTCTCCACGATCTCGGGGACCCGCTGATAGTAGGGGTTGACAGTCTCGCGGTTCTGGAAAAACACGTCCGGATTCTGCGCGGTGCCGCGCAGCACGGGGCGTTCCGGATTCAGAGCGCGTTGCCGATGTTGAAGGACGAAGTCATCGTTTATCACCGCGCGTATCTGTTCGTCTTCGATAAGCTGGATCTTGCTGACCTCGTGGGAGGTGCGGAAGCCGTCGAAAAAGTGCAGGAAAGGGATCCGTGATTCGAGGGTGGCCGCGTGGGCCACCAGGGCCATGTCCATGGCTTCCTGGACGGAAGATGAGGCCAGCAGCGCGAAGCCGGTCTGGCGGGTGGCCATCACGTCGGAGTGGTCGCCGAAGATGGACAGCGCGTGGGTAGCTACGGTTCGCGCCGAAACGTGGAAAACCGTGGGGGTGAGCTCTCCGGCGATCTTGTACATGTTGGGTATCATGAGCAGGAGGCCCTGAGACGCGGTAAAGGTACTGGTCAGTGCGCCGGCCTGCGCCGCCCCGTGAACCGATCCACTGGCGCCTCCCTCGGACTGCAGTTCTACTACATGCGGAATTGTACCCCAGATATTGGTCCGTCCTTGTGCTGACCACTCATCGGCATGCTCACCCATAGGTGAAGAGGGGGTGATAGGGTATATTGCGCAGACTTCGCTGAGCTTGTGAGCAATATGGGCGGCGGCCTCATTGCCGTCAATCACAACCCACGTTCCTTTAGCTTTTTTCATTGGACCATCTCCTCATTAGCCGTCTTTTCTCAAGGTCAGGACAAAGGGATACCAACATCATACCACCGTACACAGGGCGGTCGTAATATCAATTACTATTTTCCCGCTGCCGAGTTCCGCCCATGAACGCGGAATTCCGGGGCTCTGTCTTGTGTCAACAGACAGATACGCGGTAGGCTGTTGAAGCAACACCACAGAAAGCCTGAGGAGGAATCCATGAACAACCGGACGATTGGATGGGCGAGAAGGAAGACGTTCCTGTGTATGGCGTTTCTGGGATTGCTCCAGGGACTTCCGGCAGGGGCAGCCGGGTCTCCGACAGGCACCCCAGTGCCGGACGCTGAGCAGATCAAGGATGCCATCGTCAAGGTATATGCAGTACAGAACCCTCCCGATTACTATGAACCCTGGAGCATGCGCGGGATGCGGTCGGTGTCCGGATCGGGGTGCATCATCAGTAAGAGAAGGATACTTACCAATGCTCATGTTGTCAGTGACCGGACGTTTATCCTGGTGAGGCGTTTCGGACAGACGCGGAAGTTCCGCGCCAAGGTTATAGCGGTTTCCCATGAGGCCGACCTTGCGGTGCTGACGGTGGAAGACGACGAGTTCTGGGAATCGGTGAATCCGCTGGAGGTCGGGTCTCTGCCTGATCCGCAGACAGAGATCGCGGTGTATGGTTTCCCCTTGGGCGGAGATTATCTGAGCGTCACCAAGGGGGTGATTTCGCGAATCGAGCATCGGACCTATACCCACAGCTCGTGCTTTCTGCTGGCGGCACAGATAGATGCCGCCATCAACCCGGGTAACAGCGGGGGACCTGCGGTTGCCGACGGCAAAGTGATCGGGGTGGTCATGCAGGGGATGCCCTCGGCAGAAAACATAGGATACATTGTTCCGTCACCCGTCATCCGTCACTTTCTGGAAGATATCAGCGACGGAAGATATGACGGATTCCCCAGCCTGGGGGTCGTGCTGCAGGAGACCGAGAACCGCGACATGAAGCGCTACTTCGGAATGTCTCCAGAGGGCGAGGGCGTGCTGGTACTGAAGGTTGCGCCAGGGTCGCCGGCTGACGGGGTGATACATCCCGGCGACATTCTGCTTGAAGTGGACGGATGCCCGGTGGCCGAGGACGGAACGGTAGAGTTCCGCCACCGGCAGAGGACAAGTGTGGCGTACTGCATTCAGCGTCATCAGATCGGAGACACGATTCCGGTGAAGCTGCTCCGGAACGGGAAGGAGATGGAGGTCGAGGTCGTACTTGCACGGCCGATGCAGGAAGACTGGCTGATTCCGAACCAGCTCTATGACGTACTGCCGACCTACTATATTTATGGCGGACTGGTTTTCATGCCGCTGACCCGCAACTATCTGATGTCGTGGGGACCGAACTGGTTCAATAACGCTCCCAAGGAGCTGGTGGCGATGCTTTCCGACAACCTCAAGCGGCCTGACCGTGATGAGGTGGTGCTGTTGACCAAGGTGCTAGCCGGGTCGGTGAACGAGGGTTACCACCAGTGGAACAATTGGGTGATAGAAAAGGTGAACGGTGTGTCTATCCGCAATCTCCGCCATCTTGTCAGACTGGTAGAGAGCTCAAGAGAGGGATTTGTGGTATTTGAGAACGACAGAGGGCAGAAGATCATACTGGACCGGGCCAAGGTCGCAGAGGCGACGCCGCAGATCCTGAAGACATACCACATCCCGGCTGACCGTTCACCGGATCTGAGGGACAGTTGGCCCAAAGACGTCTCTGCGGGAGATACAGGTTCCTGAGCGGGGGCTGGCTGCGTTGTGGGGCGAGCTCTTGGTGCGGGGAATCTTGACTGTCATGCGGCGACTGGTACAGGATGAGAGCCCGTGACGATCGGCTCAGCATTTCTCCGGCGGAGATCCGCAGCCCTACTCGCGGCCGCAGCGGCGCTGGCGGTATACGCCTGGCCGCGCATCATTGTCCGCCTGCTGGGACCCGCCAGTCCGTGGTCAAGCTACCTTTATCAGTATGGGATGGGGCTGATCGTCTTCCTTGCCGGCATCGGCGTGATCCTCCGATCGGGTGCCTGCCGGCCGGGTAGGGGGCGCGACCGCTTCTGGCTGGTGATACTTTTCGCCGGATTCGTGTTTTTCGCGGCGTTGCACGCGTTGTGGATCATCGCCGCTCTCAGAATGCCGTACCTCGGCAACTGTCCTTGAGGGAACCCGTGGAAAGTGCGTCACAGATCGTGGCTATTGATCTTTCGGGACCGGCGGTGCTGGTGGTCGCCGTGGTGGTTTTCGGCTATTTCATAGCAATTCTGCTTTTCGGCACCTATTTCTCCCGTTTCAGCCGGACGATAAACGACTATTTCTTCAGCGGGCAGCGCTTCGCCTGGTGGCTGGCGGCAGCCAGTATGGTGGCGACCGGCATCGGATCTTACAGCTACCTGAAGTACTCCGAGCAGGGATACAACACCGGAATGAGCAGCACGATGACTTACACGAACGACTGGTTCATTGTGCCTTTCTTCATGTTCGGCTGGTTGCCCATAATTTACTTCAACCGCATCCGTTCCATCCCGGAGTATTTCGAGAGACGTTTCAACCGTACTGCACGTTACATCGCGGTGATCATTCTACTGGCCTACATGTTTTTCTATATCGGATACAATCTCTTCACGATCGGGGTTGCCTTACAGGGAATGTTCGGGATTCCTCAGCTTTACTCGGTCCCGCTGGTGGCTCTTTTCCTCGGTGTGTACGTAAGTTTCGGAGGGCAGACGGCGGTCATATTCACGGATCTGGTGCAGGGAATCATGCTGTACCTTGCGGGGGCAATTGCGATCATTGCCGGTCTGTTGGTGCTGGGAGGACTGGGGCAATGGTGGGCCTACCTGCCGGTGGCCCATAGACTGCCGTTCGTCCACCTCACCGCTGACCCCAAGTTCAACACAGTAGGACTCTTCTGGGGAGAAGCATTGGCGGGTAGCATCGCATTCAGTTTCATGAACCAGGGATTCATCATGCGATATCTTGCAGTCAAAAGCGTTCAGGAAGGACGCAAGGCCTGCCTTTTCAATGTCGTTGTCACCCTACCGGTGTCAGCGGTGGTGGTAGGTGCGGTGGGCTGGATCGCGCGATCGCTGGTAGTGAAACAGGCTTGCGCCGGGGGGGTACTCGCCGGGATTCAACCTGTGCACATTGAGAACAGCTTTCACACCTTCATCATAGTCTGCTGGGAGGTCCTGAGACGCAACCCCTGGCTCTTCGGTTTCGTCATCGCAGCGTTGACTGCTGCACTCATGTCGACCATAGACACATTGATCAACGCGTGCGCCGCCATAGGAATTTATGACATATACCGGCCGCTGATACGGCCGCATGCCAGCGAACGGCACTATCTGGGTGCCGCGCGGATCGCCTCGGCTATTGCGACCGTCATCGGTGTTCTGCTGGTGATCTGGTTCAACCGGCAGAAAGGCACGCTCATGTCGATTCACTACAAGGGAATCATGATTATTATTCCCTCAATAGTGACCGCCTTGTTCCTCGGCGTATTCTGGAAGGGCTTCACGGCACGCGCGGCGTGTGCCGCCATGGTCACGGGAAGTGTGCTGACCGTATTTTCTCTGTTCCACCCGGAGATAATTCGGCCTCTGGCCAGTTTCGTGGGCGGTCCGCAGAACCAGAGTTTCATCTATATGCGGGCTCTGCTCGGCATGGTAGTAACCGCAGCAGTCGGCGTAGCCGTCTCACTGGCCGACCGGCGGGGCGGGGGGAAGGATATCGCCGGTCTGACGGTGGATACGCTCGACGAGGCGATGCGGAGCTACAAAGGAGGAGATCCTAACCACCGCGTGGGACGGATAGCCCGGAAACTCAGGCTGAAGATTGATGACTCACTGCCAGCGGGCACGATTGCGGTTTCCGCGTCGGTGATGGATCTGATGGCAGCGGCTCCCGGCGACATTGTATACGTGTCGGATGCGCGGTGGTACCTTGGAGGCTTGAGGTCGGATCACGTACGTCTGCTCGAGCCCCACCAGCAGGACGAAGACCTGGCCCTCGTATCGCCGGATACCGTGCGCAACGCATTTCTCCTGGCCGATCGCCCGGTAAGTCTTGAAAAGATCATCTGAATCGCCGACTATGACGGAGCATTCGTGGTATCCTGGATCGGTTCCGGAAAGGAGCTGGGAGGTTGCCAATGAGATTCAGCAAAACGACGGCGGATGTATTTATCCCGGACGAGATACCCCTGGACGAGGCGCTCGATCGCATAACTCATCTGGGAATCGCCGCGCATCCCGACGACCTGGAACTCATGGCCCTGCACGGCATTCTGCATTGCTTGGAGAAGCCGGATGACTGGTTCGGGGCGGTGATCTGCACCGGCGGGGGAGGGGCACCGGAGACGGGTCGGTATCGGAGCGAACCGCATGGGCGACTGAAGGAGATCCGGCGTCGGGAACAGAATCTCGCGGCGCTCATTGGACGTTATTCGGTCGTCATACACTTGGACTTTGAGAGCCGAGAACTTCTGGGAGCCGAGGGGCGGGCATTGCTGGCGGACGACATCGCGCACATCACCCGAGCATCTCACCCCTCGGTCGTGTATACGCACAATCCGGCGGACCGGCATGATACACATGTGGCCGTCTGCAGGGCGGTGATTCGGGGGCTGCGAGCTCTCCCGCATCCCGAAAGACCACGGACAGTGTACGGGTGTGAGATGTGGCGCAGTCTCGATTGGCTGGTGGCCATGGACCGGCTGCTCCTGCCTCTAGAGGGTCCGGAGAACATAGCGCGGGCGCTGGCCGCCGTACACGATTCGCAGATTTCCGGCGGGCGGCGCTATGACCTGGCGATTGACGGCCGGGCGATCTCCAATGCCATCCTGGATGACCCCCACCGCTTGCCGAAGTACGAAAAGGCCTGGCTGGCTATGGATCTTACCGCGCTGCTGCACAATGACGATTTGGATTTGAAAGATTACGTCGCCACGCTTCTGGAGAATTTCAGCAAGGACGTAATCTCCCGGCTGGAACGTGGTTGAGAGTCAGCATGGCTGGTTTCTTTGCCCGTCGGCGAGCAGAGTGGACGGATGGCGGATGGAACCAGCTTTTCCCGGGAGACGGACACGGAAGGGGGCTCTTCGGGAGATGTCGCGGCGCGGAACAAGACGGCGGTCAGCCGGTCGGTCGGATTCGCCTTCCAGGGGGGTGAGGGAGAAGCATCCGAGTCAGGCAGGGAGAGAGCTGCACGAAGAGGGCGCTTCGGCAAACCGCGTGCTGAGCGGAAAGCCCCAGCTCAGCCGCCGGATCAACGCATCTCTTATACTGGGGCTGATTCGCCGGGAGGGACGGCTGTCCCGGGCTGACCTCGTCCGTCTGACCGGCTTACGTGCGACCTCAGTATCGGATATCGTCGATCAGTTACTGGAACACAATCTTCTGCGCGAAGTAGGGCCGGGCCGTTCAACCGGGGGACGGCCTCCGGTGATGCTGGAAATCAATCCCCGAGGGCTCTGTGCGGCCGGCTTTGAAATCACCCCTGCCGAGGTGCGCGCGGTGCTGGTGGATTTTTCCGGTAATGCAGCAGCGCGGCTCAGCTACTCCTTGGAGAGTCCCGAACCCGAGACGGTTGTGGATACCATTGCCGGTGTTCTCCGGGATATTCGGCGGCGAGCTGGGGGACTGGCCAGAAAGCTGGCGGGATTGGGTGTCGCGATTCCCGGAATCATCAACAAGGATGAAGCCCGGGTTGTGTTTTCCCGCCCGTTGGGATGGAAGAACGTAGATATCAAGGCACTGCTGGTCCGCCGACTGAAAATAGATGTCAGGGTGATGAACAACGCAGTCGCCGGAGCGCTGGCTGCCAATTACGATTGTAATTCCGGGGAAGCAAATTCGCTTTTGTTCTTTCTTATATATCTGCAGGGTGCTCCACGTAGTGAGGCGGCGACCGTGGGGTGCGGCATCGTTCTTGACGACCGTGCATATCTTGGTGACGGGCACATGGCGGGAGAAATCGGGGTTACGGTTACCCATCCGTTGACGCTTGCACAAAAGTATGGGGTGAGCCGCGGGCTGCGGG
>QNAJ01000025.1 GCA_003641465.1 Verrucomicrobiota bacterium
TCAGGCGTCACGCGCGTACCCAGGTAGCCTGCCGTGGAATAGGCGCCCGCGATCCGCTCCCGGGCTTTCATGATCTCCGCATATCCCGCAATGGCCCCGGGGCGGAGCGCAGCCCTCTCCACCAGCTCTTCCGGGCTGAACAGCTCGGCCCCCTCAACGGATACCCGGCCTATCCGGTACTGCCGCCCTTCGCGGATCCGAATGACTATCTCCACGTATTTCCCTCGGCGACGTATTTCCGGCTCATCCACCTCGACGTCCAGGTAGCCGGCATCCAGATACAGTTTTCGGATTGCTGCGCAGTCCTCCTCCAGCTGATCCTCTACGAAAACCCCGGCGCGCGTAATCCATGACATGAAGTCCGCCCGTTTCTGTTTCATCACCCGGCGCAGTCGTCGCGCGGAGAACACCCGGTTGCCCTCGAACCGGATCGTGCGTACCAGCGCCGGACGTCCCTCGCGCACCTTCAGGACCACGTCGGCCAGAGCCGTCCGCGGGACGAGCTTGATCTGCCAGTCGATCTTCACATCGGTGATATAACGTTTGCGGTAAGCATCGCGCACCGCAGGGATCGCCGCCCCGATGACCGCATCATCCACCGGATCGCCGGGTTCAATCTTCAGCAGGCGTCTGATCCGGCGCTCACTCAGGCGGTGCGCCCCCTTCACTACCAGCTTGCGCAGGCGCGGGCGGGCCTTCACGCGGAAGATCAGCCGGATGCCTCCCGGCACTTCCTCGGCGGCCGCCTGCACGTAGCTGAAAATCCCCGACTGCTCCAGCGAACGGATATCCGCCGCCAAGGCTGACCGCGAGAACTCGTCGCCTTCCTTGAGGCTGATGAAAGCCCGGACCGCCGACTCGTCCACAGGAACCGGTGAAAGGTTCTCGACGACGATTTCAGCGACTCGGGTGGAGGGGCGGGCTGCAGCGTGCCCTTGGTAAGACACTGCCCCCAGCACGCAGACCAGCGCCAGGAATCCGCATCGCCTCATGGCTCGAATTCCTCCGCGCCGGCCTCCCCCTCAAAGCGGTCTACTCCCTCCAACCGGTTCTCAAACCGGGTATACTCCTCCACGAAGTTGAGCCTTACCTCACCGGTGGGACCGTTCCGGTTCTTGGCCACCTCCAGCACCGCCAGAAGCTTGTCTTCCCGCTCCTCGTGGTCTTCGTACTTCGAGGGCCGCTGAAGAAGGCAGACCACGTCGGCATCCTGTTCAATGGTTCCCGAATCGCGGAGGTCAGAGAGGCGCGGCTTGGCGCTCTCCCTCCTCTCCGGAGCACGGCTCAACTGACTGATTACCAGTACGGGAATATTCAGCTCCTTGGCCATGGCCTTCAGCGCCCCGGAAATCGCCGCCGTCTCCCGCTGCCGCCCCTCTCGCGAATACTGCGGATAGTTCAGCAACTGCAGGTAGTCCACCACTATCAGTTGAATACCGAACCGCCGATAGAGGCGGCGTGCTCGTGAGCGCAATTCCAGCACCTCCAGACCAGGCGTATCATCCAGAAAGATCGGCGCCTTCATCAAGCGGTCAGCGGCATGTGCCAGGTGGGCATGATTGATTTCGCCGATATAGCCCCCGGTAAGCTTGTGAGAGGGAACCTTCGCCTGAGAGCACAACATGCGGCGCACCAGCTGGTCCGCCGACATCTCCAGACTGAAAATGGCCACCGGACGCTCTTCCGGATCCTCCTTATGACTGGTGGCCAGGTGCTCGACGATATTCAGGGCCAGCGCCGTCTTCCCCATGGAGGGACGCGCCGCCAGGACCACCATCTCGCCCTTCTTGAATCCCTGCAGAATACGGTCCAGATCGATAAAGCCCGTAGGTATGCCGGTCACTCCCTTCTTGGTAGTATAGATCCGCTCCACTTCCTCCATGGCATTCTTGATCAGTTCCGCCCATGGTGTAATGCCCGTCCGCTGGGATGACGAAATCTCAAATATGCCTGCTTCAGCCTTGCTCAACAGCAGGCGCGCGTCCTCGTCTGAGGAATAGCACAATTCAATCGCCTCACGGGACTTGTCGATTATCCGCCGCCGCAGGTAGTGCTGATAAACCAGATCAATGTAGTACTCCGCATGGGCGGTAGTAGGTGTAGCCTCCAGCAGTTCTTCCAGGTAGGCGTCGCCGCCCACCTCGTCAAGGCGCCCGCTCTCCCGGAGCCGGTTGCCGACCGTTACGAGATCCACTGGCCGGTTGTCGTTGTGCATACCGACGCATGTCTCGAAGATAATCTGATGCCGCCGCAGGTAGAAGGCCTCCGCATTCAAGCCCCTTTCGATGCAGATATCTATCACCCGCGAGGCGTCCAGCAGGATGGATCCCAGAACTCCGCGTTCAGCGCGCTCGTCGTATGGAGGCAGCCGGCCGGCATCAGCGACCACTTCGCGGCTGACTGCCTTCTGCATGATGGATCACTCCTCCACGACCCATACTTCAAGGGTCGCGTGGACTTCCGGATGAAGCTTGACCGGTACCTTGAAAACGCCCAATTCCTTTATGGGATTCTCCAGCTCTATGTGCCGCCGGTCCACCTGCACACCTTCCTGCTCCAGCGCCTCCGCAATGGAAGCCGAAGTGACCGAGCCGTAGATCTTGCCGTCCACTCCCGCCTTCACCGGAACCGTACACCTCAGGCCGGCCAGGCGCTCCGCGAGCCGGCGGGCTTCCTCCAGTTCCCGCTCCATGCGCTCACGGCGGGCACGCCTGATTTTTTCCACGCGCCGACGCGCCTCCGGCGTAGCCCTTTCGGCCAGTTTGCGCGGCAGCAGGTAATTGCGCGCATACCCGTCTGCCACGGTGACAATGTCACCCTGCTCGCCCAGACCTTCCACGTCCTCCAGAAGAATGATCTCAGTGGCCATCCCCATCTCCTCCCTATGGCAACAGGCCCATAACCCGTGCGCGGCGGATCGCACGTTTGATCTGGCGCTGCTGTTTCGCCGTCACACCGGTGATCCGCTGCGGAAGGATCTTGCCGCTCTCCGTAGTAAACTTCTTCAACAACTCCACATCGCGGTAGTCTATCTCTCCGAGTTGCTCGGCTATCCGGAGACCACGCCTCCGGGCTTTACCGCGGGAACTCTTGCCCTTCGTACTCATCGCTGATCTCTCCGCTCTTTCCTGCCCTCACTCTTTCCCTGCACAGTACTGTCCACATTAACCGCTCAATAAGAAAACACGGCCGCCGCGATTGGCAATCCCAATTTCAGAAGGGGGTGTCCTCGACCTCCGCTTCAGCGTCCGGGACCTCTTCGGGACCCGCCGCCTCGGGTTCCTCCGGCGGTGCTCCACCGAAATCAGCACGCCGGGGACGGCCCAGAAACTGAACGCGCACGGCGACCACCCGTAACTGGCTCCGCTTTTCACCCTGATCCGTCTGCCACTGGTCGAGCTGCAGTCGGCCCTCTACGAGTACCGGTGACCCCTTCGCGAGGTACTGACCGCAGGTTTCCGCCTGCCGGCCCCAGACCACTACATTCACGAAGCAGGTCTCCTCGCGCCGTTCGCCACCGGAAGTGTAAGTGCGATTCACCGCCAGACTGAGATCGGCCACCGCCGTTCCCGACGGGGTATAGCGCACCTCCGGGTCCCGTGTCAGGTTGCCCGCCAGAAATACCCTGTTCAGAGATACCACTTTCTGTTCCTCCTCAACGTTTGTCCGCTTCTGCTCCTACGGCTTCACCCGGCTCATCCTTGCTTCGCACCGATCCGGCTGCCTGTTCGCGCTCCTCAATCCGGACTATCTGGACACGGTAGACTTCATCACGCAGCGCCAGGCGACCACGTAACGCGTCCACCTTCGCAGGATCCAGTCGCAACTCGTATAGCACATAGTAGCCTTCGGCCAGCTTCCGCGGGCTCTGCAGAATCCGGGCGAAAGTCCGCTTCCCCATTCGGGTGACATTATCCACAGTTCCGCCTGCGGCCTCAACCTCCTTTCGGACAGCTTCCACCGCGGCGTTCAGTTGCTCGGTGTCCATCTCCCCCGGAAAAATCACCATTGCTTCGTATCTGCGCACCTCTCCACCTCCTGCTTCCAACCATCCAGCCCGGCACTACACGCCGAACATGCCGCTTCTTATCAGCGGTTGATATAATTCATAGCTGATTCCACACCTTCTGCCACTATTCTCTTTACCGCTTCTGCAGCCAGGGCTACGGCCTCATCTACCCGTTTCCGCTCTTCAGGCCTGAAATCGGACAGCACATACTCCACCATGTCTCCGCCAGCCGGCGGCCGGCCGATACCCACCCTCACCCGGATGAAGTCTTCCGTGCCCAGCTCGGCGATTACCGACTTCAACCCGTTGTGTCCCCCGCTTCCCCCACGTGGCCTGACTCGTACCCGGCCCAGCGGCAGATCGGCATCGTCAACCACCACCACCAGCCCATCCGAACCGGCACCGGCCTTCCGCAGCAGCGCCCGGACGGCTGCACCACTCCGGTTCATGAAGCAGGTCGGCTTGCACAACCAGACTCTCTTTCCCTCCAAAACAACCGCCGCCACCAGGGACTGCGTTCCCCACTTTCTGCGGAACCGTCTCCCGCATTGCTCCGCCAGTCTCTCCACTACTGCAAAGCCCACGTTGTGCCGCGTGTTGCAGTAGCGCCTGCCGGGATTGCCCAATCCGACCACAACCTGCATGCCCTGCCATCCGATTCGTGAGATCCACGCACTCCGCGAGTCACTCGCCAGGCGATTCCTCCGCTGAGCGTTCCTCGGCCTTCTTCTCGCTGATCACCTCCGGCTCCTCGGCGGCCGCTGCCTCCTCTTCTGCGGCGATCTCTTCGGCCACTCTCGGAGGCACCACCGTAGCCACCACTGCGCTGAGATCCCCCACAATACGATACCGGTCCGCCGGCAGCGGTAGATCACCGAGTGTGATATGCTCGTCCACCTTCAATGCGGATACATCCACTCGCACGAACTCCAGTACGTCGTCAGGTAGGCATTCAAACTCCACTTCATGCTGCAACTGTTCCAGTACGCCGCCCTGCTCGCGCACTCCCGCCGGTTCTCCTGCCAGCTCAATCGGTACTCTGACCCTCACCCGTTCTCCCACCTTCACGGCCAGCAGGTCCACGTGGATGGGACGATCGGTCAAGGGATCGTGCTGGACCTCCTTGATAAGGGCCTTGACCGGCTTCTCATCACCTATCTGCAGCTGCACCACCATCACCTCGCCTACATGATGACTGAGCATCACTTCCAGCTCGTGCCCGTCCAGATGAATATGCCGCGGCTCGACCCCGTGGCCGTAGAGTACCGCGGGAACCCGCGCGCGGGACCGCAGCCGACGCGCTTCCCCCGTGCCCGTCTTGCGGCGCACCTCGGCTTTCAATAGCTGTGTTTCCGCCATGGATAGCCTCTCCTTCCCCTGTCGAATGACTTACACTCCGACCCAAAGCGCCATACATTCAACACGCATCCCCCCTGGAGTCAAGCCGCGGCCACCGAATCCTCCCAAATCCACTCCGGCAAAGGATAGACGCCTTTCTAACCTGAATTAGTCGCGAACGCGAACAATTCCTGCCGTTGGAGCCGCCACGTGGGCTACCTACCGGACGATCGGGGCCATTGTCCCTCAAGCCCGTCTCTGGCGCAACATGTTCCGCCAGAGTAACCTATCCATCAACTGATTGAATTGATGAATAGATCCGGCTAGATCCTCAAGTCCTCCCGGCCCACTCGGAACAGCGAGGTCACCGACTGATTGGTGTGGATACGGTTGATCGCTTCCCCCAGTAAATCAGCTACCGACAGCACCGTGCAGGGAAGACCCTCACCCCAATCCTTCTGAGGAACGCTGTCGGTGGTGATCAGCCTCTTGATCGGGGAACGCCGCAGACGCTCGGCGGCCTCTTCGTTGATCAGACAGTGACTGACCGCAGCATAGATTTCCCGCGCGCCATGCGACTGCAGCAATTCTGCCGCCGCACACAGCGTGCCCGCCGTGGTGGTCAGATCGTCCACCATGATCGCGGTCCGTCCCTTGACATCGCCGACAAGGTAATAGGTCTCCACTTCCCGGGCAGACACCCGCTGCTTGGCCACGATCGCCAGTCCCGCTCCCAGCGCGCGGGAGTACTGGTAAGCCATTTTCAACCCCCCCGGATCCGGTGAAACCACCACCGGATTCTCTACCTGCAGCTCGCGTACATGGTTGACGATCACCGGCAGGGCATAAAGGTGATCTACCGGTATGTCGAAAAATCCCTGGATCTGCTGAGCATGCAGATCCATGGTAAGCACCCGGTTGACCCCGGCAGCGGAAAGCAGGTTGGCCACCAGTTTGGCGGTTATCGGCACCCGCGGACGGTCCTTGCGGTCCTGACGCGCATAGCCGAAGTACGGGATGACCGCGGTGATCCGCTTGGCGGACGCCCGGCGGGCAGCATCGATCATGATCAGCAATTCCATCAGATTCTCATTAGGCGGCGGACAAGTCGGCTGCACGATGAAGACGTCTCTGCCGCGGATATTTTCCTTGTAGCGCACCATGATCTCACCGTCGGGGAACCGTTCGATATCCACTTCCCCCAGCCCGATGCCGACCTTCCGCGCGATCTTCTCGGCCAGGTCGCGGTTGGCATTGCCCGAGTAGATCTTCAGCTCCCATCCCCGCTCAACACCCAGCAGGCCCTCAAAAGCGTTCACGGGTCAAAACCTCCTTCATACCCCTCTCAAATCTCTTTTCTCACTTGCCTCCACTATGACAGAACCGGCAATAAACGAAACCCAAAATTCACCTGCAACTGAACACTGAAAATGGCTGCCCGACCAGGATTCGAACCTGGACCCTGGCCTCCAAAGGGCCGTGTGCTGCCGTTACACCATCGGGCAGCAGGACCTGACCGCCGGTCCCGTAATGAGGCTCCACAACTTAATCTCCCCTGCACGCCCCTGCAAGCAAAGTCATCCCGCTCCTTCAATGGAACCAGGTCCATTGCAGCAGCTTGACCGCCAGAAGCAACACCGCCACCGCGCCCAGCACCATCAGACGCACATTCCAACGTGGCACGAACCGGCTCTCCGCAGGATAGCGCGGGCGGTAGGTAAAGAATCTCCGTTGCCAGCGGGAAAGACGCATCTGTGCATTGATACCCCAACCGGAGCCTTCCAGAAGTGAACTCAGATCGGCACGCCGCAGGCGCAGCTCCGCCACGATCATTCCCGGCAGAAGCACCGCCGCAACCGCCGCGCCGATACCGCTGACGATCTGCCACCACTTCAACGCACTCAAGGTCTTGACGATGTAGGCCACCGAAGACCCTACCGCTGCCAAGGCGATTCCCCCGCCGGCCAGAATGCCTCCGGCAGCCATGCCTGAAGTTATCGGGACCTTCTCCCGGCCTGCAGCCACTGCCTCAAGTTTCTGCTCCGCGGCCGAAGTCATCTGCTCGAACCGGCGGGCAAGCGCTTCCCCTATTTTCCGGAAAGGCGACATTACCGCCTCCCACAGGCTCACCGGATAATCCACGATTTCCTTTACCTCAGCGACCCATTCGCTCCCGTCAACATGCCGGAAAACACCCCGCTTGCCCTGCCTCAAGTTGCCCCGGGTACCCCATGTCACCGGCACCGCGACTTCCAGTTCCGACTGCGGACGCTCCCGTCGGATCTGCACGTACATGGTGAACAGTGGATTCCGGGCCGCCGCCTGCTTGTGCACCGTACGGTCGGTCACCCTCACCGCCAGCCGGAAAACCCGGCCGTCCATCACCAACTCACCCTCTTCGAACATCGCCCGCCGCTCGGCGTCATAGAGATAGGGGAAACTCACGAAATTGTTCACCAGCGCCACCAGGTTGCGCTGGTACAGGGCCAACTTCTCTGCCTTCCTCAATCCCTCCATATCGATCGCCGTAGCCTCACCCCGCTCGAAGTACTTACCCAGCTCCTCATCATAGCCAGCTTCGGCATAATCCCGGACGCGATCCTCTACGGCGCGCAGTTCCGGCGCCGGACAGGCATCCAGCCAACGCCCGTATTCCTGCACCCGGCTCCGGATATCCGCCCACTGTTCGGCGGTTATCGCCACCGTGCCAGGACCCAGCAGCCGCTCGACCACGCTTTTCCAGAAACCCTCGATCCGCGCCCGCCACTCGCGGTTCACCACCGCGGACAGCTCCAAAGTACCGTCATCCCGCGGCTCCGCCGGCAGACACTTCACCAGCAGGTCCCGCAACTCCGCCGCAGTCATTGCCCGCACCCGATCCCGTTCTCCTTCCGCCAGCGGCCACAACCATTCGCGTGCGAATGGAGCCACAGACACCATCTCGCAGGCCGCGAAGTACCGCTCAAGAATTTCCTCCACTTCCTTGTAGGCGCGGTAAGCTGCCGCCGCCCTGCTCCCCAGCCCGGACCGTTGCGCGGCTTCGCCTTCCTTCTCCGCCCAACGCCGGTACTCGCGGGCGCGCGCGACGAACTGATCCACCTGCTCCCGGGTGACCCCGACTCCACCGCCGGGATGCTCCTTCCCGCCGGTGGCTGCGATTACCGCCTCGACGAATTCCCGTAATCGTCCATCCACCGCTTGCGGCAGCAGGACCCCCGTCTCGCTGACCGGCTGCCGCTCGTAGCGGCGGCGTGCCTCGCGAATCCGGGCTACCGTAACAACGTCATTCACCGCTCCACCCGAGGCGCGGATCCGTTGAAGCGTCTCTCGTATCTCTCTGCCGTCGGGATGATCGCCGTTGATCGCCGACTCCGCCACGCCGTCACGCCCTTCCATCAGACCCGAATAGTCCCGCAATACATCCAGCGTCCATCTGATCGCGGTGCGCAGTTCCCCCGCCTTTATCAGGCCGTCGTGATCGCAATCCACGTATTCCAGAAAGGCACGATCCGCCCGTAGAGATACGATTGGCGCCGCGTTGGCCACCCACAGCGCTTCATCCATGTCCAAGGCCCACTGCAGGTCCTCCACCTCGCTCACCACCAGTTGACACGTCCGTCCCAGGCGGGCGAAAATCGGACGGCGACGGCGAGAGGAAGATTTTTCCGATTCGCGGGTCTTCATGGCTGTATCTCATACATTAAACCGGCACCGCCCGCAATCCTGCATACACGGCGCTCACCGCCTGATCCTCCCCGCTTTCTTTCTCACTCTCTACCTGTTTCCGACGGCCGGATGCCTGGCAAGCGGGGATCCGGTAAAATCCGCACTCATCTGAGACCTGATCCCGGGAGGCGGCCACCTCTACCTCGGCGAGACCGCAACCGCGCTCGGCTACGCCGGAACCATGGGTGCACTGGCAACGGCAGGGGGGTGGCTGCAGAACCGCAACGACCACCTTGACCGCCCGGACGAGATCAACAGCTTCTATCTGCTGGCAATCAAGGAGTGGGAACTCAGTCTTTTCACCACCTATCGCAATGCGCACCGCAAGTCCGGACTCAGTCTCCAGGCCGCAGGCATCGACCCCACTCCCACTCCGCAACTGGCCCTCTCTCCCTTCCGCCGGGAAAATCTGCTTAACGGGGCGGTTCTGGCTGCCGCCGGTCTGGCATTCGGTCTGGTGGCCGCATCGTCTGCAGGAGAGCAGCACCGCTTCGACGACATCCGCCGGGTCGGCATGCTCGGCACCACTCTGCACCGTAACGAAGCACTCGCGCTTTACAGCGCGGACGCCCTCTCCATTTCATTGGCCGCCGCGGTGGCCGAGGAAGCATTGTGGCGCGGCATACTTCAGAATGAGCTGGAAGCCGCACTGGGCCCCCGGCGCGGACTTCAGGCCAGCGCCGCCCTGTTCGGCCTGGCCCACCTTGTGGACCTCGACGGGTCGCTCTCTATCGGTCGGGCGGCCTTCGGGGCCGCGGCAGGCTGGTACCTCGGCTCTCTCTTCCAGGCCGACCGCCACCGGCTGGCCCGGCCGATCGCGGCGCATTTCTGGTATGACTTCACGGTCATGCTCGCAGGATTCCTTCTCGATCCGGGTGATAACCCCCTGGAAGTGAAAGTAACCTTCCGTTACTGACCCCCGTCTGCCGCATCCCCATCCTGAGTATCCCTGGAAGGCTATGCTGCCGCCCGCTCCACACCCGAACAACCGCCTTTACGTGATTTCTCCGCTGCGCGGCAACCGAGGTATGGAATATACTATCCTACCGATGGGCGTCTGTTCCATCTGCGGACAATCCGATTCCCTGATTTCCAGGGAGCTGGGAATCTGCCTCCAATGCATCCGCGGGAAACCCGCCGAGGCGCGACGCCGGGCCCTGCAGGTTCACCGTCGTGCCCGGAAGCATTTCGGCCTGGAACCCTCACCTCCCCGGGCGGACAGCGGAATCCCGTGCGACCTTTGCGTAAACCGATGCCGCATTCCGGAAGGGCGGGCGGGCTACTGCGGCGCACGCTGGAATGAACAGGGAAAACTGACCGGTGCTACCGAGAAGCTCGCCAATGTCTCCTGGTATCATGATCCCCTGCCCACCAATTGCGTAGCTGACTGGGTGTGCCCCGGCGGCACCGGTGCCGGTTATCCGCATTTCGCCTATTCCCCAGGACCCGAGCACGGATACGAGAATCTTGCCGTGTTCTTCCATGCCTGTACCTTCGACTGCCTCTTCTGCCAGAACTGGCATTTCCGGTACGAGACACTCCATCCGACCATCCGCCGTGCCGACGAACTGGCTGATGCAGTGGGTGAGCGGACTGCCTGTATCTGCTTCTTCGGCGGTGATCCCGCTGCCCAGCTTCCTTTCGCTCTGGAGGCGGCCCGACTGGCGCGCGAGCGAGCTCAAGGCCGCATTCTGAGGATCTGCTGGGAAACCAACGGCTCCATGTCGCCTTCCGGGCTCGACCGGATGCTGGATATCTCGCTGGAATCCGGCGGGTGTGTCAAATTCGATCTCAAGGCGTTCGACGAAACCCTTCATCTGGCACTGACCGGCATCACCAACCGCCTCACCTTGGCGAACTTCCGCCGTGCCGCCCGGGGGGCAAGCGAACGTCCTGATCCGCCTCTCCTCATCGCCAGCACACTGCTTGTACCGGGCTATGTGGACGCCCGCGAAGTACACGCCCTTGCCTCATTCATCGCCGCACTGGACCCGGACATTCCCTACAACCTGCTTGCCTTTCATCCCGACTTCCTCATGCAGGACTTACCCGTGACAGGACGCGAGCACGCCTTCCGCTGCCTGGACGCTGCACGGCAAGCGGGCCTTCGGCGCGTAACCCTCGGCAACCGCCATCTCCTCGATGCCCGCTTGTAGCTGCAGGTGTACCAGCCGCTCTCAGAGAGCCACAATCGGCAAGCACAACGCAGGAACTCTCGCAAAGGGCGCAAAGCACGCAAAGACCGGAGGTCGGCGGCCACGGCAGGGCGGGTTGTTGGGTTGTTCGTTGTTGGTTGTTCGGGGCTGGAGGTGTAGTAGCGCCTGTCCTAAGGCGCACTTTCTTCTTTCTTGCCTGCAGGCCGATTACAACATCGGCCACTACATTCCCCGCCAACGAACAACAATCAACCAGCAACGAACACATAGTAGCGCGTGCTATTCGCGCACAATGTAGTAGCGCGTGTTCTAACGCGCATCTCTTGCCGATTAGAACATCGGCTACTACACCCCGACTTTGTGTCACGTCCTGGTTTCCGTTTGACACTTTGGCCTTCTGACTTCTGATATGTTCCTGGTGTCCCAGGGA
>QNAJ01000026.1 GCA_003641465.1 Verrucomicrobiota bacterium
AATGTCGATTGCACGCCCTTCTCCACCAGCCTGGAAACCACCTCTTTTTCCTGTTCGCGCATGGCAGATTCCCGCGCGGCACGTGCGCGTGCCCGCTGTTCCTCCATATACCGGTGGAACTCATCCTCATCCACTATGAGGTTCCGCTCCTCCGCCATCAGCCGGGTAAGATCCAACGGGAACCCGTACGTGTCGTACAAGCGGAAGGCTTCCCTGCCGGGAAATACGCTTCCGCCGGCCGCTGCTACCTGCTTCACGACTTCCTCAAACAGGCCGATACCTCTGTCCAGCGTAGCGGCAAAACTCTCTTCTTCTGACCGAAGGGCTTCCAGGATCCTCGACCGGTGCCGAACGAGTTCCGGATAGTCGTCTCCCATGATAGCTTCGAGTACCGGAATCAGATCGCACAAGAACGGTTCCTTCAACCCAAGCTTGCGACCGTAGCGCACCGCCCGTCTCAAGAGCCGCCGCAGAACGTAACCCCGGCCCTCATTTGAAGGCAGCACACCGTCGGCTATGGCAAAGGCCAAGGCGCGGATATGATCGGCGATCACCCGCATCGCGGTAGCAGCTTCGCCTTCATACTTCATCCCGCTGATTTCCTCCACCTTCCTGATCAGCGGCGCGAATAGGTCCGTGTCATAGTTGGAGCGGACCCCTTGCAGCACAGCCACCAGCCGTTCCAGACCCATACCGGTATCAACGTGCTTCTGGGGCAACGGTGTGAGTGACCCATCCGCCCGGCGGTTGTATTGAATGAAAACCAGATTCCAGATCTCGATTACATCCGGCGAACCCGAGTTCACTTTCTCCGGACCCGCGGGTTGGTCACCTATATCAATGTGTATCTCTGAACACGGCCCGCACGGCCCGGTCTCGGCCATCTCCCAGAAATTGTCCTTTTTCCCGAACCGTAGCACGTGGGCGGGATCAATATCCGTGACCTCTTTCCAGAGGCGTTCAGCCTCCCTGTCTTCCTCGTATACCGTGGCCCACAGTCGGCCCTTGGGGAGACTCCAGACTTCCGTAAGCAGCTCCCAAGCCCAGCGGATCGCCTCCTCCTTGTAGTAGTCCCCGAATGACCAGTTGCCCAACATTTCGAAAAAAGTGTGGTGATAGGTATCATGCCCGACCTCTTCCAGATCATTGTGCTTACCGCTCACCCGGATACATTTCTGCGAGTTGGCGACACGCCGGGATTCCGGCTGCATCGTACCCAGGAAGATTTCCTTGAACTGATTCATCCCGGCGTTCACGAAGAGAAGGGAAGGGTCCGCAGGCAGAACCAGGGGCGAACTGGGAACGATCCGGTGGTCCCGGGCGCGGAAAAACTCCAGAAATTCCCTGCGAACCTCGGCTGCAGTCGGCCGTCTGGATACGCCTTCGTTCATGAATCGGATGAAACCCGCGCTGTCGCCCGGTCTCCCTGCAGTCTCATTCCCCGCGCACGCACCAAAGCCTACCGCGCCGCCTCCCGGAACTTCTCCCAGATCCGGTCCACAATGCGCTTCTCAAGTTCCGGATCCTCTTTCAGCCGGCGCACTGTGGCTTCCCGTCCCTGCCCCAACTGCTCGCCCTCAAATGAGAACCACGCCCCCCGCTTCTCCAGTACGCCCAGGTTGATTCCCGCATCCACCACCGACCCCTGCCAGGAAATACCCTCGGAGTACAAAATATCGAACTCGGCTTCGGTGAATGGCGGCGCCAGTTTGTTCTTCACCACCCGCACCTTGCAGCGATTTCCTACCGGTTGGCCGCGGCCGTCTTTTATGGTGGCGACCCGCCGGATATCCATCCGAACAGTCGCATAAAACTTCAGGGCGCGGCCTCCCGGAGTAGTTTCCGGATTGCCGAACATCACACCTATCTTCTCACGGATCTGGTTGGTGAACACGCAGCAGGTCTTCGACTTGCTTATCGCCGCGGTCAGTTTGCGCAGAGCCTGAGACATCAGACGCGCCTGCAGCCCCACGTGCGAGTCCCCCATATCGCCTTCCAACTCCGCCCGGGGAGCAAGCGCCGCCACCGAATCAATCACCACTACATCCAGTGTATTGCTGCGTACAAGGGTCTCGGCGATATTCAACGCTTCTTCTCCGGAGTCGGGTTGCGAAACCAGCAGATCATCCAGATTCACTCCGATAGCCTGCGCATACCGCGGACTCAGCGCGTGCTCGGCATCAATGAATGCAGCCAACCCACCCGCTTTCTGGGCATTGGCGATAACATGAAGTACCAGCGTGGTCTTCCCGGAAGCCTCCGGCCCGAACACTTCGACAACCCGCCCCCGCGGAACGCCGCCGATACCTAATGCCAGGTCAAGGCTCAGCGCCCCGGTGGAAATCACGTCCACTGCGGCAGCCGCCTGCTCGGCTCCCAGCCGCATGATCGCGCCGTCACCATACTGCTTCTGAATCTGAGAAAGAACCGCGCTCAGCTCGGAGGGCAGTGAGCCTTCCTTACCGCCTTTCTTTTTCTCTCCGGTGGTCGCCATGTCTAATCCGCTCCTTTCATCGGGGATTCGTGCAGCATTGTATACACCGCTCCGGTTGGTTCCAAGACGCTTCTCATCACCAACACTCTCCCCACCCGGACCGTGCCCAACTTCTCGCCGGAAAGCTTCTCCAGCTCGGTCGCCAGTCCGGACGCCCTGCTCCGGGCCCGCACCCGTGCCAGGGTCACGTGTGGAGTAAAGGGCCTCTTCTCCTTCTCGAAGCCCAGGCCGGCCAGGCGGCCGGCCAGATCCTCATAAAGACGTTGCAGTGCGCCGGTCGGTTCTTTCACCCCTACCCATACGACCCGAGGATTGCTCCGCGGGCCGAAATATCCTACCCCGTCCAGCTCCATGACAAACGGGGCTACGCCTGCCGCCGCCGAGTCGCTGATTTCGTAAATCGATTCCAATACCGGGGAATCCACGTAGCCGAGAAAAAAAAGGGTGAGATGCATGCTCTCCGGCTTGACCCAGCCCAAGGAAAATCCGGCTTTCTTCAAGCGCGACTGAAGTCGCTCCGCTTTGCGACGGACCTCGTCCGATAATTCAAGGGCTATGAACGATCGAATTCCACCGGCTGAATCCATCTCCTCATCCCCTTCCGACGCTGCCCAGTGGCCTGTCCCGGAACTCCGGCTCCAGTCCCAACAGCCGCCTGCGAACCATATCCAGGGCCGTCTGCGCGCTCCATCGCCTGATGGTATTGCGTCCGCCGCGGAAGAATCTGCGCACACTGAGGACGCCGTCCGCATCGGCAACCGCCACGAAGACCAGTCCCACAGGCTTCTCCGCCGTTCCGCCGGTCGGGCCGGCGATACCGGTAATCGCCACGCCTACATCGGCGGAAAGTCTCGAGCGGACGCCGGCCGCCATTGCCTCGGCGCACTCGGCACTTACTGCCCCGTATTTCTGCAGCACTTCAGCAGGTACACCCAAGTGCCGTTCCTTGACCTCATTGCTGTAGGCGATGATTCCGCCGACAAAGTACCGTGAACTCCCGCTGACTTCGGTGATCAGCGCCCCCAGCAGGCCACCGGTACAGGATTCCGCCACAGCAACAGTCCGTTTCTCACGCACCAGCAGACGCCCCACGGCTTCAGCGAGCCCGATCCTTTCCTCAGCATAAACACAGGAACCCAGGACCTCGCCGGCCTTTCTCGTACATTCCTCCAGGCGCTCCTTGAGCGTTCCCGGCGCACGAAAACAGACTTCCACCGCCCCCGCAGCCGGCCGAAATGAAAGGCTGCAGCCTTCTACCGGCAGCCCAGCTTCTTCCAGAGACCGGGCGATTTCCACTTCGGGAATCCCGCAGGTCATCAGCACCCGTTCCACCAGTGCTTCTTCGCTGGCCAGATGCTCCCTCAACCAGGGAAGCACATGATCCCGGAAAACCGCTTCAAATTCCGCCGGCGGCCCGGGAAGCAGAAATACCGCAGTCCCCTCCGCCTCCACAAGCTGACCGGGAGCCGAGCCCACGCGATTATCCAGGATGCGTGCCCCCTCAATCACCATCGCCTGCCGGTCCAGTATCGCGGGGACCGGCTGTCCCCGCTCCGCTGCTCTGCGCCGGATGCGATCCGCCAACTCCGGATCCATGTGCAGCGATCGGCCGAGAGCCTCCGCCACTCCCTGCCGGGTCACGTCATCGGGCGTGGGTCCCAAGCCCCCACCTACCAGGACGGCCGCCGAAGTTTCCACCGCGGCACTGACCGCGTCACGTATATCGCGTACGTCATCGCCGACCATCAACACCCTGGATAGTTGCAGGCCCAGGGGAGCTACCGCTTGGGTAACAATTGCCGGATGACTGTTGAGGGTTCTCCCGCTCAACAGTTCGTCACCGGTACTGACCAGCGTCAACCGTCGCTTCACTCCGCATACCCTTCGGGATGCGCCTGAAACCACCGCCAGGCATCGCGGATGATTGTCTCCAGATCTGAATGGACCGGTTTCCAGTCCAACTCGGCCCGGGCGCGGTCGGCACGCGCTACGAGCCGCGGCGGATCGCCCGGCCGGCGCGGAGCCATCCGCACCGGTATGGGATGGCCGGTCACCTTACGGGCCGTCTCGATCACCTGCATGACCGAGTATCCTTCGCCGGTACCCAGATTCAACGGCCCGGTAAGATCCTTTTCCAGCGCCAGCACATGAGCCCGCACTAGGTCCACTACGTGGATATAGTCCCTTATGCAGGTGCCGTCCGGGGTGTCGTAATCATCACCAAACACCCTGACGTATTCCGCCTTACCGGCCGGGACCCGCAGTACATTGGGAATCAGGTGGGTCTCCGGGTGGTGGTCTTCTCCCAGACTCTCGGTGGCACCGGCGGCATTGAAGTACCGCAGCATGAGTGGCCGCAGCCCATGGATCTTCTCGTACCATTGCAGAATTTTTTCCAGCATCAGCTTGGATTCACCGTAGGGATTTACGGGCAGCGTGTCGGCTCCCTCCGGTATCGTAACTTCGCGCGGAAGACCATAGGTGTAGCAGGTTGAAGAAAAGATTATCCGAGATACGCCGGCCTCCAGCATGGCGTTGACCAGATTGATTCCCCCGCCCACGTTATTCTCAAAGTAGCGCTCCGGGTGCTCCATTGATTCACCCACCAGAGCATAGGCGGCGAAGTGCATCACTGCATCCGGCTTCAGCCTTCTCATCAGACCGGTGATAAAGTCCCGGTCGCGCAGGTCTCCCACCTCGAGCTGCGCCCGCTGGTCCACTGCGCTGCGGTGTCCCCTTTCCAGATTGTCGGCCACCACCACCTCATGCCCCTCATCCAGGAGCATCTCCACCGCCACACTGCCGATATAACCCGCACCCCCTGTCACCAGCACTTTCACCTTGTATGCCTCCTGCAGTCAGCGATCCGAATCAGGCCATGATAGGTTGCCGACATCCAAGGAGCAAGCCGGAGGCCTCCAGCAACTGGGAAAAGATGAGAGGATGCGTACTATTTTTCCGGGGAGTCTTCGGTATCCTCGCCTGACTCGTCCTGGGCCATCTGTTCCATTGCCCAGGTCATATCCTCGGCCTTGTCCCACACCTTGCGGCTGACATATACCGGACATCCCTGCTGCAAGGCCAGGGCAATGGAATCGCTCGGCCGGGCATCAACTTCAATAATGCATCTGCCCAGCTCGTTTTCCTGCGTGATGTAGATCCGGGCATAAAAGGTATCATCCTTGAGATCGTTCACCACCACCTTTTCCACCTTCGCTCCCAGTCCCGCCAGGATGTTGCCGATGAGGTCATGGGTCATCGGACGCGGAGCCTTGACGCGGCGCATCTGCATAGCGATGCCCATGGCTACCATTGGATCCACGAATATGGCAATGGTCTTTTCCGCGTTGCCCAGGAACACGCCGGAGCCCGTCCGGGTAGGCAACATGTTCTTGATCTCAACCGGAATTTCCTCGTCCTGCCCCTTGTTCATAGCTGTCTCCGGCAGATGGCCGCGCACCTTCTGATTCTACACTACATACCCCGGGTAATATACAGCACCGATCCGAAAATAAAGAGAATCAACAACGCAGCCAGGACCGTATTCATTCAGTTCCCCCCCTTGTTGGCGGCTGACCGTGCGGAGCGGTCCACCGGCTCGAAGCGTAGGCGCTCGCGACTTTCGGGGTCCACATCCGCGCGTACCCGGTCACCTTCCCTTATTTTCCCCTCCAGAATCGCAGTAGCCAGTTCATCCTGGACATGGCGCTGGATAACCCGACGCAGGGGACGCGCCCCGAATGCAGGATCGTATCCCTTCTCTGCCAGCCAGTCCCTGGCGGCGTCGGTAAGTTCCAGAGTAATCTTCTTTTCTCGGAGGAACCGCCCCAGTCGTTCAATCTGGATATCTACAATCCGCTTGATCTGCTCCCGGGTAAGGCTGTGGAAGATGATGACCTCATCAATCCGGTTGAGGAATTCGGGGCGGAAATGAGCACGCAGTTGTTCCAGAACCCTTTCCTCCATCTGCCGGTACTCGGGATCCGTACGGGTGATATTGGGGTACCGCGCTAATGTTTCGTGGATGATCGGAGCACCGATATTGGAAGTCATGATCACAATGGTATTGGTGAAATCCACGGTATGCCCCTGCCCATCAGTAAGCCGCCCGTCATCCAGTATCTGAAGCAGGATATTGAACACGTCGGGATGAGCCTTCTCGATCTCATCGAACAACACCACCGAGTAAGGCTTGCGCCGGACGTGTTCTGTCAGGTAGCCGCCCTCTTCATATCCAACATATCCCGGCGGCGCTCCGATGAGACGGCTGACACTGTGCTTTTCCATGTATTCCGACATGTCCACGCGGATCATGGCGCGCTCATCGTCGAACAGAAACTCCGCGAGGGCACGCGCCAGCTCGGTCTTGCCTACACCAGTAGGTCCCATGAAAATGAACGAACCGATCGGACGGTTCGGATCCTGCAGGCCGGCACGAGCACGACGCACTGCGTTGGACACCGCCCGGATGGCTTCCTCCTGCCCCACCACGCGTCGTTTCAGCCGCTCCTCCATGTGGATCAGCTTTTCCTTCTCACCCTCCATGAGCCGACTTACCGGGATCCCGGTCCATGAGGATACAACACGCGCGATATCCTCGGCGTCGACCTCTTCCTTAAGCATCCTGCGGGTCTTCTGCAGCTCCGCCAGCTCGGAACGGGTCTGCTCAATCTGTTTCTGAATCTGGGGGATCTTGCCGTACATGATTTCCGCCGCCCGTTCCAGATCATTACGCCGTTTGGCTTCCTCCTGTTGCATATGCAGCAGGTCCAACGCCTGTGTAAGCTCACGGATGCGGGTAATCAACTCCTTCTCCTTCTGCCAGTGAGCTTTAAGCTCCTCACTGCGGCGCCGCAGCTCTGCCAATTCCTTCTCCAATGCCTCCAGACGCTCGCGGGAACTTTCGTCCCGCTCCTTGCGTAGCGCCTCGCGTTCTATCTCCAGCTGCATAATGCGCCGCTCTACCATGTCGATCTCGGTCGGACGGCTGTCTATTTCCATCCGCAGACGGCTGGCGGCTTCGTCAACCAGGTCAATCGCCTTGTCAGGCAGAAAGCGGTCCGTGAGATAGCGATGCGAAAGCACCGCCGCAGCGACCAGCGCAGCATCCTGGATTCGTACGCCGTGATGGACCTCATACCGCTCGCGCAGCCCCCGCAGGATGGCGATGGTGTCCTCAACGCTCGGCTCGTCCACCAGGATCGGCTGGAATCTCCGTTCCAGCGCCGCATCCTTCTCGATATGCTTGCGGTATTCATCAACCGTCGTCGCCCCGATACACCGGAGCTGTCCGCGGGCGAGAGGCGGCTTGATCATATTGGAAGCGTCCACCGCGCCTTCAGCCCCACCCGCACCCACAAGGGTGTGCAACTCGTCAATGAAGAGAATGATGCTTCCTTCCGATTCGATGACCTGCTTTATGAAAGCCTTGAAGCGGTCCTCGAACTCGCCCCGATACTTGGCACCCGCGATCATGGCTCCCAGGTCGAGAGCGACGATGGTCTTGTCCTTCAATCCCTCCGGCACGTCTCCGGCCACAATTCTCTGAGCAAGACCTTCCACGATGGCGGTTTTACCCACACCGGGATCACCAATGAGTACCGGATTGTTCTTGGTTCGGCGTGAAAGCACCTGAATCACCCGCCGGATCTCCTCGTCACGTCCGATGACCGGGTCCAGCTTGCCGGCACGGGCCATGGCAGTCAGGTCAGTCCCGTATTTCTGCAGAGCATCGTACTTGTCTTCCGGCGTCTGGTCGGTCACCTGCTGGGAACCACGGACCGCCTGGAGCGCCTTCAGCAGTACGTCCGGTGTCAAGCCGTGCCGCCGACAGATCTCCGCTGCCTCACCCTCACCCTGCTCCACCAGCGCCAGCAGCAGGTGCTCGGTGCTGACGAACTGGTCCTTCATACGGTGTGCAAGGTTGAAGGCCTGGTCCAACAATTGTTTCAGGCGGCGGGAAACATACACTTCCACCGCGGCCCCCTCCACACGCGGCCGGCGGCCCAAGGCCGTCTCGACTTCAGAGGCGACCGCTTCCGGAGACACACCCGCCCGGGCCAGAATGGAAGGTACAATCCCCTCCTTCTGGCGCAACAGGGCGAGCAGAACATGCTCTACGTCCACCTCGCTGTGGCCGTGCTCAGTAGCATATCGCTGCGCCTCCTGCAGCGCCTCCTGGGCCCTGATTGTCAGTCTGTCCATCTGCATAATGCGTTCCTTCAGCTCCTTTGTGCCGTACAACTATATCCACCAACAGCCCGGACACAAGGCGACCGCCTCAAGTGCGGGCGGCGGCGCAGCACGTTACGCGCGCCGTCACGATCCTCCCGATCGACGCTCCAGTTCGGCCAGGCGGCTCTCCAGCCGGGATATCCTTTCCCGCAGTTCCGGGAGTCTGTGGACAAGCGCCTGAATCCGGGTCGCTTTCTCGTGCGGCGCGGCGGGATAACCCGATACGAACGTCCCCGGCGGTACGTCCTTGGTAACCCCGGCTTGTCCGCCGACGATCGCGCCTTCACCTACCGTAAGATGTCCGGAGATCCCGGCCTGTCCCGCCAGGATCGCCCGGGACCCGATGACACTGCTGCCGGCGATACCGGCCTGAGCCACGATTACCGCATGGTCGCCGATCAGGACGTTGTGCGCTATCTGGACCAGATTGTCTATTTTTACTCCATTGCCGATCCGCGTCGCCCCGTAGCGTGCCCGGTCCACGGTGACATTCGCCCCGATCTCGACGTCATTGCCGATAATCACGATCCCGGTCTGGGGGATCTTGTGACGCACTCCCTTCTCATCCACGCGGTAGCCGAATCCGTCGCTCCCGATCACTGTACCGTTGTGAATAATGACCCGGTCTCCGATACGTACCCACTCGCGGATCGACACGTGGGGGTAGAAGCGGCATGCTTTACCCACCACCACCCCACGTCCTACGTATCCGAACGCCATGATCGCCGTGTTGTCCCCGATCCGCGCACCCGACTCAATCACCACGTATGGCCCGATGGACACATTCTCTCCCAGGACGGCGTCCGGGGCGATCAGGGCAGTGGAATGAACACCCGGCTCCGGAACTGTTGCCGGAGGAGCAAAGATCTCCGCCAGACGGCTGAACGCGGCTTCCGGGTCCTGCACCCGTATCAGTGTCGCCGGACATTCGCCCTTCCAGTCGCTGGGTACCAGTACGACCGAGGCTCGGGTCCCGGCGGCATACTTTACATATCGCCTCCCGGCGATGAAGCTCGCCTCGCCGGGGGAGGCCTCGCGGATACCGGCTACTCCCCGCACCACCACCGAGGGGTCGCCGTCGACCTCACCTCCCACCTTCTCCGCGATCTCTGCGGCCGTAAGCGCCGGTTGACCGGACATCACTCGCTTCCCTTGTTCAGAATCTCGATAACCTCGTCAGTAATGTCCACCGAACGATCCACATACAGCACCACCGGAACCCCGTTCATGCTGTCGCCGGAATAGTCCAGAACCGCTGAGAACCCCTGGGTGCGTGCATATTCCTCGACCGCCTCCCGTATCTGGTCCACGATCCGATTCCGCATCCTCCGTCCCTGGTCGGTAAGCTGTTTCTGCCGGGTCTGCTCGAACTCGCGCAGATTGCTTTCTTCCTCCCGGATCTGTACCAGGAGCTTCTCGGCCTCATCCTGCTTCGCCTTGCGCGCCTCCGCGCTGAGACTGGTATCCTGCGCAGCGGTGCGGGCCCGGTTGAACTCCTCCCGCAGATCCTTGAGCTTCTGAACCAGCCTATCGCGTTCCTCGGTAAACTTGTCAGCCTGCTCCTTGAGCTGGGCGTCGGCAAGTTTGGTGCGGTAGTACTCGCTGAAGACCCGATCCATGTCCACGAAAGCCAATGACAGGCCCGCCGCCTGCGCAGCGGACACTATTCCGACCATTAACATCCCGACCAGCCATATCTGCCTGTTCTGAGTCCTCATCATCGCCTCCTTTTCCATCGCGTGGTTCAATAACTGTAACCTAGCACGAAACTGAGACGGCCGGAAGGTTGATCGTTGAACTCATCGGTCTCGATCGGCCAGGCATAGTCCAGCCGCAGCGGAAACCGGGGCAGATCCAACCGTACGCCTATGCCGAAGCTCGTGTTCAGGTCGGTGTCCATTTCATAGGCGTCCGGCCAGACCATTCCGGCATCATAGAAAACCGCCAGGCGCAGCTTCTCCGCCACGGGGACCGCGTATTCGAAACTCACGAACGCCGCAGTCTTACCACCGACAGGCTCGCCCGATTCGTCCTTCGGGCCTACATCGCGGTATCGGAACCCGCGAACCGTATGCGCCCCGCCGAGGAACAAACGATCAAAGATCGGCACCCTCTCCGAATCGCCGTATTCCTCCACCACCGCAGCCCTGCCGCGGATGCTGAAAACGTGATCGAACCAGAGTGGAAAGTACTGGGCGGTCCTGATCCGCAGTTCGTACAGGTCCGTATCACCGGCCAGGGGACCGCCCGCAACAGTTGCACTCAATCTGGTGCGGTTTCCCCGGGTGGGAACAAAAACCCGGTCACGCGTATCCCTGAGCAGAGAAAAAGTCAGCGCGCTCTTGGTTCTCCGCCCTTCTTCCTGCTTGATCAGTTCGGAAGCGTCGGCAGCCACGTCGTACACCCGGATCTCTTCCAGTGAATATTCCACGCCCGCCCGGAAAACGGAACCTACCGCCCAGGTCAGCCCCAGACTTCCTCCGGTATTCCTCTGATCGTAGTCGTCACTCAGGAACCGGCGGTCGTGGCGGAAGAAATCCAGCGAAAGCGCCAGGCGCCGATCAAGAAACCACGGCTCAATGAACGAAACCTCCACGTCGTTGCGTTTTGATCCCACCTGAATCCGCAACTTGAGCTTCTGCCCCCCACCGGTGAAATACGGCCAACCGAAAATGTCGAAATTCCCCTGGGAAAGTTCCACGAATCCGACCAGCTTATCCACACTGGAAAAGCCCGCCCCCAACATGAGCTGTCCGGTCTCCTGCTCCTCCACCTGAAAGGTCAGATCATACTCATCCTCCTTCTCGGTGGGCGTGGGAT
>QNAJ01000027.1 GCA_003641465.1 Verrucomicrobiota bacterium
AATGATGCGGGGACCGATCTCGTGAAAAGGCCGACGATAAATGATGTCGCCCGGGAGTGCGGGGTCTCGCTCAGCACTGTATCCCTGGTTCTCAACAATAATCCGCGGATCAGTGAGGCGACCCGGGCCCGGGTGCTTGAGGTCATGGAACGGATGGGCTATCTGCCCAACGTCCAGGCTCGTGCCCTGGCATCCCGGTCGAGCCGGACGCTGAGTGTGGTGGTCCCTCACCTTAATCATGTTTTCGCGGACATCTATTTCGGGGAGATCGTCAGCGGCATCTACGACCGTTGCCTCGAGCACGGCTACCGGATGATGCTCGACATCGCCAATCAGCGTTTCGTCAAGCAGCGGGAATACGTCAATATCATGCGTTCGCGCCGGGCGGACTGTATGCTGTTCATTGCTTCGTCAGTAGAGGACGAATACCTCCGGGAATTTGAGGATTCGCCGTTTCCGTTCCTGCTGGTCAATCACTATTTCCCCAACATGAACCTGAATCACATCATGGTGGACTACCGTCAATCGGCCCGACTGGCCGCCGAGCACCTGGTGGGACTGGGCCATCGGAAGATCGGAATTATTGCCGGAACCAATACCTATACCGGTCGCGATTACCGGGATACGTTCATCGCGGCCTGCTGTGTACGGGGATGTCGCTGGGAGGATCTTCCGTGGGTGGACGGTGGCAGGGAGTGGAGTCAGGAGGGGGGATTTCGTGCCGCACGGATGCTGCTGGACGAGTATCCCGACATGACCGCGATCATGGCAGGCAATGACCGGTTGGCCGTCGGTGCCATGCGCTACCTCCATGAGAAGGGACTGCGCGTGCCCCAGGACGTTTCCGTCATGGGAGTGGATGATATCCCCCAGGCGGCTTACACCACACCGGCTTTGACCACTATCCGGCACCCGCTCTACGAACTGGGACAGCGAGCTGCGGAAAAGGCTATCCTTCTCTTCCGCGAAGAAATCCGATCGTGCAACGAGGTGCTGCCGGTGGAACTGGTGGTGCGCGAATCCACCGGCCCGGCACCTTCCCGATAGGCGGCCCCGGACGGATTCGGCTGGCGAAGGGAGCTCCCGACGAGACGCCGAGAGGTACAGCCGGCAGCCGCAGCCCCCCGACACACCGTCGGGTTGCTGTTGATAGTGCTGGCAGGCATTCTGCTGCGACTGCCGGGCATGCGCTGGGGCTATGACCTGCCGGGATTCAGCGGCAGCTTTATCCCCCTGCATCCGGATGAGATCTCTTTCGCGGAAGCGGCCCGTCACCTGGAGGAGGGCCTGCCATACCGCCGCAGCTATGTACTGGGATTGGCTCAGGCACTGCGGATGGTCATTAAATGGGGACGGATCCTGGGCATCGCGATCGGGCCGGGTGATCTGGTGATCGCGGGGCGTATCCTCAGTCTCTGCGCCGGTGTCCTGCTGGTGTTGCTGCTCTACGGGCTGACGCGGGCGCTGTCGCGAAACGCATGGACGGCGCTGGCTGCGGCAACGCTGACGGCCTTCAACTCACTGTGTCTGCATACTCTCATCTGTGCACCGCAGACATGACGTATACGTTCCTTATTTATCTTTTCGCTGCCCTGGCCTGGCGCGGTGTCGAGAAGCGGCATCCGCCGCTGCTGATTGCCAGTGCAGCCGCCGCGGGCACGGCAATGGCGGTGAAATTCGGTCCGGTACTCCTGCCATCCGTGATTCTTCTGGGCTACGGATTTCCACGGAGACGGCTCGGCGGAAGTTTCGCATGTCTTGCGGTCTGCGCGGCGATGTTCGTCGCAGTGCAGGGGGGGCGCGTTCAATGGCGAGTCCTTACGCGCGATCCTGCGGAGTTTCATTCATGACAATCTGGGTGGATTCGAACATGCCCGCTGGCAGAATCCGGCGGTCTACACGATGGAATTCATCCGCAGCAGCGGATTGCCCGCCGCCGCGCTGGTCTTGGCGGGAATGCCGGCCCTGCTGCGCCATCGGCTGCTGCGCAGTCCTTCGGTAGTCATCGCTTTTCTTCCATTGGGATTGCATGCGGCGGGTATTCAGGCACTTAATCTGCCTTTTCCGCGCCATATACTGCCCCTTCTGCCTGCTGCGGCTCTGTGTGCGGGCTGGCGGATATCCCGCATGGGTGAACGTGCGAAAGTCCTGGGGCTGTGCGCAATCTGGTCGGCGGCGCTCGCGCTGGGAGATGCCTATGCCTTTGTGTATGATGCTCGAAAAGAGGTCCTGCGTGCATTGCTGGAGTCAGTGCCCGCCGGCACGCCGGTGGCGACCGATCCCGGCTTCCGGGTGCCGCTGGACCGGTTGTATCCGCGGGCCGACGTTGAGGGTGCTCCCGTGATCGTCCAGCATGAGTCGTGGACATACCGTTTCGTCGCCAGCGAGGTGCATCCCTTCGGACTGCCGGGCCCCGACGAACTTTATCATGCGGGCCCCGCAGAGCTGCAAATGTACCGCTCCATCCGGTTCCGGCTGCAGGAAGGCTCCCTGAAGATCATCTACCGGGCGGGCCCCATTGCTGTGTTGCCGGAGGCGTTTTTTTACCAGCGTTTGTGGGGAAACTTTTTCAAATTCTGCGGAGAGTGCCGCCTGCTTGCAGTCTCCGGGGTCGGGCCTTGATTAGTGATTATGGGCGGCCGCCTTGCCCGGCGCTCCTGATCACAGACTGTAACAGATGAGGGAACGTCTTTGCAAAACCCGTTTCGTGGAGCTCGCCGTCTTTTCTCGGGCATTTCTAGCCCCGGGGAAAATGTGTAGGCGCGGTGATCAGCCGTGAGTTGCGGACCCCGCCGAGCTCGAGATTGCGGATCACCACCCAGCAACTGTCCGGCTCTCCCGTAATGTTGGTCCATTCCAGCTCGATGGCCGTAACCGCAGCCCAGCAATCAGCCGATTCCGGGTCATGCGCGGCTGAGTCGGGGGTGTTTTCCAGCTCTTTCAAGGGGATCCGGTAGGTACCCCACCGTCCTATGCCCCATACCGATCTTCCGCACAGTATGCAGGCGGGGCCGGGGCCGCCTTCTGCGGTATGGACTCTCAATGCAAGGTGCGAATCGAGTGTCCGCGGATACAGGTTGAAGACCAGTGCCCCGTTGTTCTCCCTGGCCTGCCTGAAGTTGAGGCTGCGCGTGAAACGGAATCCGACTCGGCAGCGGCGGTCACCGGGTATGAAGATCCGCCACTCTGCACCAAAGGGGCCCCAGGCGAAAATCTGTCTCACGCCGCCATCGGGCACTGCATAGTCGTCTCCCAGGTAACGGGGATTCGCCAGGAGATTCACCCGGCCGAGGACGCGTCCCAGAAACTGTTCCCGTTTTCCAGGAACGACCCCGGCGCCGGGGGGAATGCGGGTGCAACCGGCCAGGAATGTCCCCGTCACGGCGAGCAGCAGGGTGCAGCGTACAGCCGCCGGGATCTTCCGCTCAGCAGGCTCTGTCAGCAGTTTCCGCATTTTCAGTCAAGCCGGCGGAGTCCTTCACCGAGCAGTATACCCGTCGGAATCCGGCGCGTCGGTTGCTTTGCAGTGCATTTTCCGTGCCGGATTTTGGCTGGATTTTGACCGGCGTATGATTATTTTGGTGAAGGATCAGCCTGGGGCGCGGTAGCCAAGTGGTAAGGCACGGGTCTGCAAAACCCGCATTCACCGGTTCGAATCCGGTCCGCGCCTCCAGTTTTTTCTGGTTTGGGGAAGCGTCTGTTCGGCCGTAGTTTCAGCAGGGGGGGACCGGGTAAGCGCGTGGCCCGCAGCCTCAAGACGAATGAAAAAGGCCTGGTGAGGACCGCCGTGCAGGGGCAGGTTGTCCCTCCGCGTTGTTACGGGTGGGAAGTGACTGCGGAAGGAACGGCGGTCATGCTCCCCGCCGTCGGCGGGATAACCTACAATGTGCTGCTGGGGGATCCGGCCTTCGGATGGGTGGCGGATCATGTCGAGCCGGGGGTTTCCTTCGCGGCTGGCAAAGGCAAACCCGACGAAAACCCCAACCGGGCTCTCTTGGCCTACGCATGCATCGGCAATACCGTGAAACTGATCAGCGGTCCGGCGGAAGGCCGTTGCGGCGTGGTGACCGGCAAGCACGGCGGGGTAGAACATCTCATTGTTGATTTTCCTCCGGACGTGCTGCGGAAGCTGCACGGTGACGATCGGATACTGGTGGAGGCGTGGGGAACGGGGCTGGAGTTGGTTGAATTTCCGGACATCCGCCTTTACGGGCTTTCGCCTGAACTGCTGAACCGGATGGGGCTGCGGAAGGACAGCCAGGGGCGTTTGGTGGTTCCGGTGGCTGCGCAAATTCCTCCCGAGCTGATGGGGTCGGGGGTGGGCAGTAACGACAGTTTCAAGGGTGACTATGACCTGCAGACTCAGGACTACACCACATTGGAGCGGCTGGGACTTCACCGCCTGCGGCTGGGCGACGTTGTTGCTCTTCAGGATCAGGATACCCGGTGGGGCGTCGGCTACCGTCGTGGCGCGATCAGCATCGGGGTGGTAATCCATGGCGACAGCCGCCTGAGCGGACATGGTCCCGGAATACAGGTGGTCATGACCTGTGGAGAAGGGCGCATCGTTCCGCGGATTTCCGCAGATGCCAACATAGCCCGCTACCTGGGAATAGGCCGCTTCCGTTCGCGGGGGAATCGGCGGAGCCGGACCTGAACGTAAGTTGTGGCCGCGGGGTCTGAATATGTGATATCAAGCAAGAAGGCGACCAATCAACAAGGAGAAGCAAGCATGAAAGTACCGGCTGACCGACTGTATACCAAGACTCACGAATGGATCCGGATAGAGGGGGACAAGGGCATGGTGGGAATCACGGATTTCGCTCAGGATAACCTCACCGACGTGACCTTCGTCGAACTGCCGGAAGTGGGCCGCCGGGTGCAGGCGCGCGATCAGGTGTGTGTGATCGAGTCGGTCAAGGCGGCTGCGGACATCTACAGCCCCGTGGCGGGTACGATTTCAGCGGTCAACACGGAGTTGGAATCGCATCCCGAACTGATCAACAGTGATCCCTACGGTAAAGGATGGATATTCGAGCTCGCGCTGGAACAGCCGGCGGCCACTGAGGGTTTGCTGAGCGCCGAGGAATATGGCGCCCTCCTTACAGAAAAGTGAGCATGCTGCGGCGGTTGATCGTCCGGTATACCTGCAGGTTATCTATCCCGAACCTCAACCCTACCGCCGGTTTCTGCCGTTCATGGAGCGGCTCGCGGCGGCCCGGGCCGCTGACCAGGTGACTGATACCATATTGCTCCTTGAGCACGAGCCGGTGATCACCTGCGGACTGAAGACCCGGGCGGAGGATTTCCTTCTGGATCCGGAGGAGATTCGAAACAGGGGAATCGCCGTGGAACGCACATCGCGCGGCGGCGGTCCCACCTATCATGGACCGGGACAGTTGATCCTTTATCCCATCGTGCGCCTGTCAACCTCTCCCCTTGCGCGGGACGGTTTGCTGGCCGCGCTCGAAGAGATAGCCCGGCGGACGGCTGCCGATTTCGGTATCCGGGCGTTCCGCCGGCCGGGCATGCCGGGAATCTGGACCGAACGGGGCAAGCTGGCCGCCGTCGGCTACCGCATCCGCCGGGACGTAAGTTTCCACGGGTTGAGTTTCAACGTGGACTGCGATCTTAAGCCCTTCAGCTACATCAACCCTTGCGGTCTGGCCGGCGAAAAGGTCACATCGGTGGCCGCTGAGTCCGCGGCCCCTCCGTCGCTGGAGGAGGTGCAGCACTGTATGCTGGCCCACCTGGACTCCATGCTGGGCCGGGTGCCGCAGTCGGCAACGCCCGCGCAGTTGGAGGAGATCCTGGGTCGCCGTCCGGTGAACGGGTGAGCCGTTATAACGGCTGCGGTCTCAGCCCTTGACTGCGCCTTCGGTCAGTCCGCGCACGAACAGCCGCATGGAGAAGATGAACAGGATGATGATGGGGATGCTCGCCATGGCATAGCCCGCCATCAGCGGCCCCCACAGCTTGATATATTCGCCGGCCATGCGGAGCAGTTGCACCATCACCGGCAACCGGGCATGATCGCGCATGACGATCAGCGGCAGGACAAAGTCGTTCCACTGGGCGATAAACTGCATGACGCCGACCGTGCCGAGAATCGGTCCTGAAAGGGGCAGGACGATTCTGAGCATCTGCTGGAAGTGACTGGCACCATCTATTTCCGCGGCTTCGTACAGGTCCCGGGGTATGTCGGCCACAAAATTGCGCAGCACGAAGATGGCGAAGATCTGCCCGCCACTGGCCCCCACGAGGATCAGAGCAGTAAGGGTGTTGAGCAGGTTCATGTCCCGCAGTAGCCGGAAGAGGGGCACCAGATTGGCAATGGCCGGCATCATCATCAGTACCAGTACTGCGTTCCACAGGAAACCGGAAAGCGGCATCCGCAGCCGGGCGAAAAAGTAGGCGGCCCCCAAGGCGAAAATCAGCGTGAGCACCGTAGCGGTGGTCGAAATGAAAATGCTGTTGGCGACCGTCGGCGTCACCATTTCCCAGGCAGTGCGCCAATTCTCCCAGTGAAGCGGATGCGTGAGGACGGCGGGTGCCTCATAGAACTGCTGGTTGGTCTTAACGCTGACGATCAGCATCAGGTAGAGAGGCAGGAAGGCAAAGGCCAGCACGAACCAGATAAAGGCATGCTTGGCGAACCGCAGCCCGAGAGCCGCCACCCGTGTGATCGCTTTTCTCCACGGAATCTCCGCCCGCTCGTAGGTCCTGCGGATCTTTTCTTCGTGCCGTCGGGTCAGTTCTTCCAGATGCGCCTGTCGCCGGACTGCCAGCAGTTGGGAGACCGGGGCCCTGACCAGGTACCAGGGCATGCCGAAGGCCACCAGCAGAAACTTCAATGCCGGGGCGAGATGTTGCACCACCGCGCGCAGCACCGTACCCCCCGGCAGGGTGATCCGGGCGAGCATGGCAGGCGGATCTACCACCCCCGCGTACCATCCTGCCCCCACGGCCAGCAACAGAAGGCGCGCACTCATTTCTACCGCTCCCCGGCGTGGGCGGCCGAAAATATAGCCGTAGGGGATTGCGATCAGCAGCAGGATCCAGCCGACAAACGCGAGCTTCTCGGCCAGCATGGCCGCCAAGGCGAGGGCCAGTAGCGCTCCCCGCACCCGCGCTTTCTGGGGGGTGCTCAGCTCCCCCCACTGCATTCCGTAGTTGCTGAGTTTCTGCAACAGCATCACCACCATTGTGAGGACGATTCCCACTGCGCAGGCATAGCCCATGCGCTGGTCCATGAACGCTTTGCGCAACATGAACAGCGCGGGCACGGTGACCACGCCCCCGGGGCCGCCTTCGAATCCGGCCAGGGCCAGGACCATGCCCGCATCCTTGATGGTGCCGATGATGGTGAACACCAGGTTGATGTAGATCGAACCGGTAATCAGCGGAAACTCGATGCGGGTGAACTTCGTCCACCAGTTGACGCCGTCTATGTCCGCGGCCTCATAGATATCCCGCGACACCGACTGGAGCTTGGCCAGGTGGGTCAGTACGGCGAATGAGCCCACCCAGGGGAATCCCCAGATGATGCAGGCCGGCAGGATGAGGCGGGGGTGTCCCAACCACGCAGGATTCTTGTCAGGCGCGAAGATATCCCCCCAACCCAGAAAATTCCGCGCGATGTAATCCAGAACCCTCATCAGTCCGGTTGACTTGAGGAAGAGATTGAGATAGCCGCTGGTGGCTTCAAAGAAGAAGGAGCGCCAGATGAGCACGATGACCAGTCCGGGGAGCACCATGGGGATCACGAAAAGAATGCGATAGAGGAACTGCACCCGCGCACTGCGACAACGGTGAATCGCCACCGCCACCGCCAGAGCGGTGCTCATCTTCACCACATTCCACAATCCGATGATGAAAGCGACCCGGAAGGAGTTCCAGAAGTCAGCATTCTTCACCAGGTCAACGTAGTTACGCAGGCCCACCGGTTCACTGATATCCGCACCGTTCCAGCGGAAGAAGCTGTGGAATACGCCGCTGGCGGCCGGGTAATACTGAAAGAGAGCTATGAGGATCACCGTGGGCAGCACGAACAGGTAAATCTCCCCGTGATGCCGGATGAGCTTCCACCTCTTCATGCTGTGGTACCCCCTTTTCCGGTCCCGCCCTGCTGCTCCTGCTGCATCTCCCGGCGGATCCGCTCTTCGATGGCTTTCAGCACCCGGGGAGCGTATTCGTACGGGCCGATCCCGCTGCGCCGCGGGCCGTCGCGCAGAAGTTTCATCTGCCGGGCGTGGCTGATTTCCGGCCATACCTGCCGCTGCGTGGTCAGGACCCGGTACTTGATCCACCGCGACACGGCCTCCTGACCGGAGGCCGCCATCGCGCGGGCGCGGATATCCGCCAGGAAATGTTCATTCACATGCATGCCGCGGCGCCAGTCCCTCTGCTGCTCCAGGAAGTCCTTGATGCCCTGTTCCTTGTAGAAGGGGGTGAATTCCCGGGCCAGCTCCTCATAACTGATTTCCCCCACCTGGAAGGCGGAATACAGTTGCTGCCACTTGATCCACGTATCTCCGCCCAGGAAGAAATTGAGGCAGCCGTAGACCCCCACCAGGTGAGGCTCGAAAGCCTTCAGCATGGGGTCCATCTGCGCCCCGCGCACGCTGGGAATCCAGCCGATGATCCGGTTAAGCTTCTCGTTCTGCTTCTGACCCGCCAGGAACAGAAGGAAATCCAGGGCCACATCAGGATGCCTGCAGGTGCGGGTGATCCCGAAGGGGAAACCTCCCAGCGGCCTTTCGTATATCGGACCCTCAATGACCGACCCGTAGACCGGATCGTCCTTCCGAGGCAGGGGGAAATCCATCACCCCGACGCGGAACCTGCCTTCGGCCTGTTTCTGGAGACTGCGCGCGTCCCAAGTGCCGGTGGAGATGAAGACCGCCCGCTGCTGCGCGAAGAGGAAGACGGCCTCGTCGCGGGTCAGCCCGGTGTACCCCACCTGGAAATGGCTGGTTACCTCCTTCAACATGCGGAAGCGGGCCCGGATAGCCGGATGATTGAAATCCACCAGACCGATCTTGAAGGCTACGTAAAGCTCATCGTTGCCCACGAATCCGTCGCGATTGAAGTCACATTTGCGGTGCAGGGCGTAGGTCAATGGATCGAACATCATGCTTTCCCACATCGGCAGGTGATATTTTGAACCGGCAATAGCGATATAGGGACGGCCCTTGGGATCGCGATGGCGCTCGATTTCTTCGCACACCTTCAGAAAGGCACGATACTCCTGGGGAGCTTTGTTCAGTCCGGTGAGTTTCTTCAGAAGGTCCCGGTTATAGAAGATCCTCACCCCGAACTGAGAGAGGGGAATGTTGATATATTCCTGCATTTCATCCACATAGGAACCGCGCATAGCATCTTTGAAGGTCTGGCGCAAAGGCACCCCTTCCAGTTCGGTCCCCCGATTGTAAGGATTGGGCCGGTTCACATAGCGGGTCAGCGGAATGAAGTAGCGGTTGTAGTAGGAGACCCAGACGTGATAGGGCAGCCCCAGCCCCAGCTCAAGCATGTCCGGTGCGGTCCCCCCCATGAGCTGAGTGCTTACCCATTGGCCGTAGATGCTCTCGGGTATGGCGTCCTGGATGATGCGAACACGCGGATGCTGCTTGGCATAGTCCGCTGCCAGCTCGTTGAGCGCCTCCCGCACGCTGGCCTCGAGCTGCCAGTGGCCGATACGCAGGGTGATGGTACCGGGAGGTGCCTCCCGGGTCCGATAGGTGACGATCGCCAGCACCGACCACAGGTAAGTCAGCGCGATCACCGCCACCGGCAGGTGACGCCGGAAGCCCTCTCCCACTGCGATGAGCCGCCGCATGACCGTCATCCCTGGTCTCCCCGCCGGCTTCTCAACCGGGCACGTATGCGCTGTTCGATTTCATCCATCCGTTTGAGTGCCTTCTCACACCCGTATCGCCGTATGTCGGTAGGATACTCCTCGATCAGCTTGCGGTAATATTTGCGGGCGGTTTCGAAGTCACCCACCTCAAACTCCGCAATGGTGGCGATGTTCCAGTACTGCCAGGCGTTTTCCTGGAAGGGATTGGTGGGATCCACTTCCCGGGTTTTCAGCGCCTGTAATTCGGCGTCGAGCCGTTCCTTCTGCATGTCCAGAGTGTCATAGCTTACTGCCAGCAGGCTCCAGGCGGCGCTCACGAATCCCGAATCCGGATGTTCCCGGATGAACTTCTTGAGCGCTTCTACCGCCCGGCGCGTCGGTTCCGGCCGTAGTGTGGCGACGTAGGTGGATTGCAGATAGATGAAGGCTTCTTCGGCGGCCAGATGATCGGGGTACCGCTCGATGACCTGGCGGTAGGCGCGCCGCACTTCGTCGTAGTCGGGATTCTGTCCGGGAGGGACCAGGTGCTTCATGCGCGCCAGCGCCAGCATGCTCCAGGCCGCCAGATCCGACTGCGGAGCTTCCGCAATCAGTTGCCGGTAGATTTTTTCGGCCTGTTTCTTGTCCTGATCCACCAGGGGCAGGCGCAGGTTCCATACCGTGGCCATACCGTAGAGAGCCTGCAGACGTTCCTGCGACCCGGTGGCACTGTTCCGGGCGGCGGCCTCGAAGCGGCGGAGGGCCCGGTTGTATTCACGCAGCCGGAAATCGTTCCAACCCAGGGCAATCAGTTTTTCCGGAGGCTTCTTGGGGAGGGTTTCCGCCCGCCGGCAGCTGCAGAGGATCCCGGCGGCGCACAATGCGCCGGCGATACCGGCTGATAGAAGCGTTTTACCTCGCAGCAGCACCCGGTTCGGCCCGCTCATGAAACCCGACCATTCATGGTGCCTTACCTGGCGGACGACCGCCAGCAAAAAACGCTCCGCGCCGCCTGCAGATGGGACTTGCCCCGCCGACGGCGGGGTGTAGTCGCCGTCCGGGGGCGTAGTTCATCGTTATTGAGTTGATGGTTAGTGGGGGGGTGAACGCTTGTCGTAACTCCTTTGCGTCCTTGGCGAGAGTTTTTCTATTCCCGGGCAGCACGGGGCAAGTACTCCGCGCAGACTGGGGCGAGCCGCCTTGGGTGGCATAAACCCCGCATCCTACGGCGCAAGCACAGAGTGGCTACTACAAGTCTGCCCTCCGACCCCTGGCCTCTGACCTCTGACTTTCCGTTGTAGCGGCCGCTCTTAGAGCGGGAGGGGAGAGAAGGGGAATGGAAAGAAGGTGTCCCGGAGCACTGAGTGCCAGTGGCGATCGGCGCCAGCGCATGATTCAGGTCGGAACCCTCCGAATCATATTGTAACCACAGAGAACACAGAGGACACAGAGATAAGAGAACGCAGAGGGCAGAGATTACAGAGAATCCCGCTGGAGCGGGATAATCCCTGCGGCAGGCAGGACTTATCTGCCAAGGGGAACTTCCAAGGGTTGGAAATTTTGAAAAGAAAATCTCCAAGCTTTGGAAATTTGGAAAGAAAAAGTTCCAA
>QNAJ01000028.1 GCA_003641465.1 Verrucomicrobiota bacterium
TCACAGCGCAGCGGCTACAGCGTACCAGCGGTGCGTGCGGTCTTCCTGCTGGATGCGGATTCCGCGTGCGGCCAGAAAGCCCTGAAGCTCTCCGCGACGGTCCAGTGTGCAGACGAACACCACGCGGTGGACCTGCGGGTCGACCAGCAGTTGGTCCACCAGACAACCACAGTCGCGGATCGGAGGGCGGTCCTCCGGCAGATGATGGCACCGGAACACGGGCTTGCGGGCATAGAAACCCAGGCCGTAACAGATCCTTTCGCGGTACAATACGATGGCGTCCGCCTGCTTCTCCAGCGGTTGCACCATGGCGTAGAGACTGCCCATATCCCGGTAGGGCTCGGTAAGCAGCGGCGCCGTCTTTGCCGCTACCGCCAGCAGTGCGGAAGCCAGTCCCGCAAGAAGGATACGGCGCTTGAGCAGGTGATCTGCGCCCGGCCATTGCAGCGACACGATGCGCGCGATAACCAGAGCCACAGCCCCGAAAAGCGGCAGGACATAGTCGTACATACGGGATGAGCTGAGTGAGAAAACCAGCAGTCCGGGCAGGAACCAGCTCAGAAGGAAAAGCGCCGCATCGCTCCGCCGCAGAACGTCTTTGAGCTTTCGCGGGCGCAGCCATCCCCAGCGCCGGGCCGCCGGAACCAGCCAGCCGCTCCAGAATCCGGCGCCCAGCAGGAGACAGGGGCCGTACACCACCAGTGGGGCGTACCATTCCGGATTACGATGGAACTCGTTTTCCGCCAGTCGGCCCAGAATTTCGTGCTTGACGAAATATTCCAGAAGTCCGGGATGGCGCCAGAGGGCCCAGGCGTACCACCACAGGCTGATGACTGCGAACAGCGCCACCGCTCCCGCTGTCACCAGGTCCCGCAGTGCGCGCCCGCGCCTCCGCGCAATCAGAAAGGTGCCCGCCGCCAGAAGGGGCACAAGCGCCGGGGGACCCTTGGTAAGAAATCCCATTCCCAAAGCGGCCCAGAAGCTGTAGCGGCATTTCCGGCAGCCAGCCAGGAACGCGACAAAACTCCACAGCGCCAGCAGCTCCCACATGGTCAGAAGAGTATCGGTATTCACCGTATTGGCGACCGCCACCGGGTAGACGCTGCCGGCATAGATCAACGCCGCCCAGATGCCCGCCGCTCTGCCCCACAAGCGCAGGGCGATCGCACCGGCCGCGGCGGCGGACACCGCCAGGAAGATGACGTTGGGCAAACGGGCCGCCCAGGCATTGCGCCCGAACAATCGGACCGAGGCAGCGATGGTCCAGTAAGTCAGCGGGGGCTTGGTCCAGTGCGGCAACCCCAGCAGCGTGGGCTCCAGCCACCTGCCGCTCTCCTGCATCTCGCGTGACACCAGGCAGTAGCGGCCCTCGGTGGTGTCATAGATGCCGCGGCTTCCCTGGAAAAGTATCCCTGTGAGGAACCCGGCCACCAGCCCGACCGCCAGCACCGTGGCGCAGTCAGTGCCTCTGGGCGCCCTGATCATCACCGCCCGGCATACATCCTGCAGGCCCGGCACCTATTCGATCGTGAGGTTTGACAGGTAGTCATCCAGTTCGGCCTTCTTCCGCCGCAGCCGTTCCCGCAGTTCCACCAGCTGCGATGTGATGCGTTCGGTGCGGTCTTCCTGAGCATTCAATTTCTTCATGTACCGCATGAACAGCTGGTCACTGCGCGCAAGCACACGCATGTTCTCGCGGATGCGGGCCTGGTCACTCCGTATCTCCCTTCTCTCCCTCTCCAGATCCGCAATGCGGCGCTCGAGGTCTTCGATCTCCCGCCGCATGTTGACTGTCCTCTGCAAGGCTTCCCGCACCGCCGCGCTGATCTTCTGCCCGGAGACGTAGTACAGGATCCGATCCGGCGTCAGCGAGGACAGACCGTAGGACCGATGGATAACCTTCTCTTCGACCACCTGCAGGGTTTTCGATGACCTCGGGGGAACGCTCATCCTGAAGCGGTAGAAATCCGCGGTCCGCTGAACCGAGCCGGTGGGAGCCGTCAAAGTCCAGCCGCGGCGGATCGGATGTTCCACCAGATAGGAGCGGCTGAGGTCACTGCGCCGGTTGCGGATGGTGTAATCGGTTTTCACGACCTTCTTGACCCGTGCCTCCAGGGTCCCCTTGACGATCTTCACCGAAACGACTGCTTCGGAGACCGGCTTTTCTTCGATATCCGCCAGGCTGCGCGGATCACCGGCGTAGGATATGATTTTCTCCCCGCCTTCCGGTGTGTCCGAAAGGAGCCCCTCGCCGGCATAGATCCCTTCTTCAAAAACTGTCACCGGACCCGCGCTCAGGAAGTTGCCGCTGGTGTTGCTGACTACCACGCAATTCATCGGCGTACCTGAATTGATCCGCGGGTTGATCACCGTCAACCACTCCGCGGCGACCATCGCATTCAAGATAGGCACCATGGCCGCCCGGTTCTTCTCCAGGGTCAAAGGCTGTTTGAGCCGGTAAACGAACATCTCACCGGCGCGCTGGCCCGCAGCGGTCGGTTGCAGAGCCTCCATGGTACTCACCGTGGGAGCCGCGGGATAGGCTTCGGCCTCTTCCCGCATCGCCGCCGCCGGCGCCCCGGCTCGACCGGCAAACAATCCCTTCATGCGCAACGGAGATTTCTCGAATTCCGCCGCCAGCGTTTCCGTCAGGCGATCTTCATGCCGACCGGGTTGCAGTCGGCGCTGTCCGGGCAGCGGAATCTCCGGACGCTTAACGTAAATTGGATCGTACAGGTTCTGAATAAACGAGACCGGGCGGGCAGAGGTGAGCGTAAGTCGCACATCATTCCAGTCCGTCTCGGTGGTGTTTTCCAGATGCGCCCATCCTTGCAGCAGCGTCCGGTCACCCTGCTTCACGATGCGGTAACTGGTTTTCCATACCGGGGTCTCCCGGAGATAACCGATTCTGACCTCACGCCGCTCCCCACCGGAAAAAACCAGACGCAGCAGCTTGTGATTGCGATCCCGCGCCGTCGCGAGCAGATTCAGCGCGCGGTCCAGGTCACGGTTCACCTGATCGTCCGCCACCGCACATGAACGAATGTCATCCAGGCTCACGGACCTGAGTCCGTCGCCGGTAAGAAGGTTGACCGCATAGTGTTCTTCCGTCCCCTTTTCGCCAATCACGGTTCTTTTCTGAACGCTCACGACGCGGCCTTTCAGGCTTCCTTCCAGAGTGGCGAGCTCAACGCTTCGGCCGCGGAGCCGCCTCAATATCTGGTGCAGGGCGGGGTTGTCGGCCAGATTCACCGAAAGGCTCCGCAAGGTGCGCTCGAGCGGCTCGCGCGAGTCATAGACCCCCGCGACCACCGAGCCGGGTCCCCGGTCCAGGACCACCAGCGAACGGATCACGTCCACCATCACCTCCGGGCGGAAGCGGAGAGTGACACGTGACGACGAGTCCACTTCTCCGGAGTGCTCGAAATAGCCCACCCCGCTGGTAAAGAGCACCACCCGTTTCAGCGGCATCGCCACCTCTTCCGCGCCGACGGCGCCCTGCCCGCGGCTGACCGGCAGTAGAAGAAAAACCATCACCGTCGCGGTTATGCTTCGCACCGTTGCATTCATCCGGCTGCCTCCTCCTTCCTGTTTTCCAGGGTATTTAACGCCTTTTCCAGTGCCCGCCATGGGAGCAACGCGCACTTGCGACGCACCGGATAGCTGCGCATCTGCTGAAAGGCCAGGATTTCTCCGAGCTCGCTGCGTTCCTCCTGGGATATCTCCCCGCCGGTGACCAGACGCTGGAAAAGTGCGGCCAGCCGCCGGGCTTCGGCGGGACTCTTCCCCTCCACGATGCACGACATCATGGAGGCCGAAGCGATGCTGACTGCGCAGCCGCATATGTCATACTCCAGTCCGCGCACCACGCCGTCGGCCATTCGCAACGTTATCCGGATACGGTCGCCGCAAAGCGGATTGTTTTCCTCGGCCAGGGCCTCCCCCGGCGGCAACGGCCGCCGATTCCGGGGATTCCGGAAATGCTGCATCAGCGCTTCGGTGTACGGATCTTCCGCTGGTTCACGCATGGTCCCAACACCTATACGTCATGCCGGAAGAACCGGATCGCCTTTTCCAACGCTTCGGCCATCTTCTCCACGTCGGCATAATCGTTGTACACGTAAAAGCTCACCCGGGTTACCGCATCCACCCCCAGTGCCCGCAACAATGGCTGGGCGCAAAGATGACCCGCACGCACCGCTACATTCTCCCGCGCCAGGAACTGAGCCAGATCGTGGGGGTGGATCCCCGAAACGACGAAGGACACTATTCCGCAGTAGGTGGCCGGACAACCCAAAACACGCACTCCCCGAATCCCCTCAAGCACTTCCCGCGCCTTCCGGGCCAGATCCATTTCATGAGCCCAGATCTTCTCCATGCCGATTCCCTGCAGATAGCGGATGGCCTCCGCCAGCCCCACCGCCCCGGCGGCGTTGGGGGTACCGGCTTCAAATTTGTGCGGCAGCTCCGCCCATTCGGCCCCATCCCAGCTCACAGTGCTGATCATCTCCCCGCCGGTCATATAAGGCGGAAGCTTCTCCAGAATTTCCCGGCGGCCGTAAAGCGCTCCGATCCCCATCGGCCCCAGCATCTTGTGTCCCGAGAAGACCAGGAAATCACAGCCAAGCTCGCTGACCGCTGTCGGCATGCAGGGAACCGACTGGGCGGCGTCAACCACCGTCACGGCACCGGCCTGACGGGCCGCGGCGATCACTTTCACGGCGGGTACCACCGTACCGAGCGCATTCGACGCCATGGCAAATGCCACCACCCTGGTGCGAGGAGTCAGCATCCGTTCCAGCGCATCCAGATCGAGATCTCCGTCGGGTGTGATGGGACACACTTTCAGCTTCAATGACCGCCGGGTGCACAGTTGCTGCCACGGAATCAGATTGCTGTGATGCTCAAGCGCCGTAACCAGAACCTCGTCGCCATCCTGCACCAGCGAATCCAGTACGGCAGCCACCAGGTTGATGCCTTCGGTAGTACCCCGGGTGAAAATCAGCTCGCCGGTATCGTCACAACCGATGAACTCGGCTACCTGCCGGCGCGCCTCTTCGTAGGCCGCCGTGGCCTCCTCGGCGAGACGATATACTCCCCGGTGAACATTGGCGTAGGTCCGCCGATAGAATTCGTCCACCCGGCGAAGAACCGCGGCCGGTTTATGCGTAGTTGCAGCGTTATCCAGATAGACGAGGTCCGGCCAGTTCTCGAATACCGGAAAATCCTTCCGCGGCACCAGGCAGGCCCCGGCATCCATCGGTTTTCCCTGTTCCCTCTCGTTCCCCATCCGCCCCCCCAGGGTTGAAAAATCACTTTCCGCCGGCCGACGTTCCACCGCCGTCCATCAGGGCAGTATGCCGGTAACCTCAGACGGGTTCAATGATCTTGACGGAGTTCCATGCCCGCCAGCGGGGTGGAAGGAGGTCTCCAAAGTCTCCCAGAAAGCGTACCTCCGGGAGAAGGTCAACTCCGAAATGCCGCCGGACGTCCTCAGCGATCTGCAGGCCCAGACTCAGAATGTCCGCGGCGGTGCATCCCGGCCTCTCCCGAACTATAAAGCCGACATGCCGCTCCCATACCCGGGCACCGCCCTTACTCCGGGTCCTGGCTCCGGCCCGCTCTATGAGAACCGCGGCATGAAGTCCGGGCGGATTTCGGAAAAAGCATCCTGCATTGGCGTGCCGGCGCCAGTCCGGAAAGCGATTACGGCGGTCTTCCAGTATCGCCTCCCGCCGCCGCCGGATCTGCCCGCGATCACCGGCTGGCAGGCGCAGGCGTACCCGCAGCAGAATCCCCGGCTTGTGCTGCAGGGCGCTTTCCCGGTACCCGAACCCGAGAGCGGCGGCCTCCCACCACGAGACCCGCCCGTCCGGCTCCAGTATGCGCGCAGACTCGGTGACCTTCGACATGTCGGAACCGAATCCGCCGGCGTTTCCCCAGACTGCACCCCCCACCGATCCCGGCAGGCCGGCAGCGAACTCGAGTCCTGCCAGACCTAACTCCACGGCACAGCGGGCCACGTCATCCGTACGCGAGCCGGCGGACACATCCAGTACCTCACCCTCGTGAATTATGTCCGGCTCGGACGCCAGGAAGCGTACCATCACACCGTCATAGCCGCTGTCCGCAATGAGCAGGTTGGAGCCGCGCCCCACGACCACCAGCGATATGCCCTCCTGCAGCAGCGTAGAGCACACTTGTTCCGCCAGGGCGGCCGACTCGACGCTGACGACCGCCGCCACCCGACCGCCGGCTCCAATGGTTGTCAGGCGGGAGGCAGGGACGTCGTACTCCACACGGACATCCGCCGGCAACGGTACCTTCCAGTCACGGTACATGAGAACCGGTGATCCTGTCCCATCGGATTTCATAGAGATCACAACTCAAGTGAAAGACGGGACCGAATCTGCTCCAGGGTACGCCGCACGGCACCCTGCTTTTCGCGCACCACATTCAGAGCCTTTCGCCCATATTCTTCCCGCAAAGCCGGGTCGCGCAGCAGTTTCTCTATCGCTTCAGACAGTTCCTGCTCGTCGGTTATCACCAGCAACGCCTGCGCATCAAGAAAATCACGGGCGACCACCGGGAAATTCTGCAGGTTGGGCCCGGTGATGACCGGACGGCCGAACTGGGCCGGCTCAATAAAATTCTGGCCGCCCCGCTGGGTGAGACTCTTGCCCACGAATACGATATCCGCCCAGCGATAGAAGCCGCGCAATTCCCCGGTCGTGTCGGCGAGCAGCACGTCATAATCGTCCGCCCCGGATTCCGATTCGACCGCGCTGCGCAGGGCGTATCTCACGCCGTGGGACGCGAGCAGCGCTGTAATTTCCCCGGTTCGTTCCACGTGGCGGGGAACCAGTATCAGCCGCAGATCGGGATACGCGGGGCGCAGCTTCCTGTAGACCCTCACCAGGGCCTCTTCCTCGCCCGGCCAGGTGGACCCGCCGACCAGCAGCGTGCGGCCGCGGAATCCGACGCGACTCAGAACCCGCTCCACCACTTGGAAAACTTCTTCCCCGCCGGCCGGCACCTCGTACTTCGCACTGCCGACGACCAGAGTCCTCTCCGGCGACGCCCCCAGGCTGAGTAATCGTTCGCGATCCGTCTCACCCTGCACGCACAGCAGATCCACCATGGGCAGGAGTCGCCGGGTCATGAAACGTACTCTGCAGTAGTTCCGGTATGAGTGGTCCGAGATCCGGCCGTTGACCAGCACCACCGGTATACCGGAAAGCGTGCAATACCGCAGCAGGTTGGGCCACATTTCGCACTCCACCAGCAGCACCAGCGAAGGACGAACCAGCCGGAGAAGCCCTTTCATCAGACAGGGACGATCCAGAGGAAAATACAGAATGATATCCTCATCGCGGAGCTGTTTCTCCGCCACCGCCCTGCCGGTGGAGGTGGTGGTGGTCACTACAAAGCTGGCATCCGGTTTCTTGCGGCGTATCTCCTCCATGAAGCGCAGCGCTACGAATATCTCCCCTACACTGACCGCATGTATCCATACCCGGAACGCCGACTCCCGGGTCAATTTCCGCCGGGTGGACCGGTCGTAGAGAGTAATACGTTGCCAGAAATGTCGCCGATAGCCGCCCCGGCGCACCATGCGCACCACAAAACGCGGCAGGAGAAAGATGAACACCACCGGGAACAGCAGATTGTAGAGCCACCACACCGGGCTGCGGGCGCACTGAAGTGCCTGGCGGTCTTTCGGAAAACTCATCATCACTCCCAGCCCTCTCCGGTTCAGGCCCGCGGGTGTGCCTGCTGGTAAACCTCCTTCAATCTCTCCACACTCACATGGGTATAAATCTGGGTGGTGGACAGAACCGCATGTCCCAGCAGTTCCTGTACGCTTCGCAGGTCAGCGCCGTTGTCCAGCATGTGCGTAGCGAAGCTGTGCCGCAGCACGTGGGGGTAGACCGGCCACCCGATTCCCGCAGTCCGTGAGTAGTCCCGGATCAGCCGTTCCACCGAACGCGCGGTGAGCCGTCCGCCGTTCCGATTAAGGAACACCGCCGGCGGCCTGCCGCCCCGTCCTAAAGCCTTCAGATATCCCGCCCGGGCTTCCAGAGCGCGGCGCAACGCTTCAGCCGCCGGCCCCCCGAGGGGACAGAGACGCTCCTTCCGCCCCTTGCCACGCACCACTACCACTCCGGAAAGAAAATCCACCGCACTTTCGGGGAAGCTGACCAGTTCGCCCACCCGCATGCCTGTACTGTAAAGAACCTCCAGGATGGCGGTATCCCGGACACACTTGTATTCCCGCCAGGCCGCCTGCCGCGGTGAACGGGGAGGAGGCTGCTGCTCGTACCAGCGGCGTGGGGCCTCCAACAGCGCCAGCACTTCCTTCACCGTCATCACTCGGGGCAGGCTGCGCCTTCTCTTCGGGCCCCGTGTCCCGGCGAAGGGATTCGCCTCCACCCGCTGCTCGCGGACCAGATACCGATAGAACGACCGCAGGCTGGAAAGCTTCCTCATCGCCGTGGTGGAAGCCCTCCCGCTCTGCTGCACCAATGCCAGAAAGTGCCGCGCCGCGAATCGGTCCACCTCGCCCCAGGGAAAAGGAGCTTTGCGTTCCCAGCCCCAACGGCTCACGATGAACTGCCCGATATCCATCAGATAGTTCCTCACGGTGTGCTCCGATGCGTTCTTCTCCGCCCGGAGATAACGCACGTACGCGCGTACCGCCGGATCACTGTACGCCTTCTTGAGCGTAGTCCCCGGCTGCCGCTCATCCTCCCCCATCGCCACCCTCCGACTGCGGAAGCACGCCGTATTTCGATGCCAGACGTTTCAATATTGCCACCTGCCGCGGAGAAAGCTGCCGCCCGTTCCCGTACTGCTGCCGTACCGATTCAAAGAACCTGCGGTCATCCCACTCCCGGCCGCGAACCTTACGCGGCGGATCCCACTCCGTGACCGACCCCAGGCTTTCCAGCAGCCGCTCCACTTCGCGGTCATCCGCACGCGGCGGCGGCTGGAGACCGAATCGCCGGGCCAGCTCCTCCGGACCGCCAAGCTGATCGGCGTACTTCAGAAGCAGCCGATCCAGATAGCGCGTCTGATTGGCACTCAGAGGACGGCCTCCCTGCACCTGGCGCTGCAGCGACTCCACGAAACGCCGGTCGTCGAAAGTCCTCCGTCCTACCCGGCGCGGCGGCTCGAATTTCACCCCGGCCAATGCCCGCAGTTTTTCCGCCGCCAGCCGCGCCTCGGCATCCTCAAGCTGTGACCGGTCTGTCTCCCGGCGTTCCAGCAGATCCGCCAGGCCCTGTTCCCGCAGGAATTCTTCGATCTCCGGAACCTGGTCCGCGTAGCCTGCTGCGATGGAAGCCAGGACCTTGAATTGCGTCTCGGATATGCCGTCGGGTTTCTGGGAATACTGACGGCGGATGGAGTTGACGAAACGTTGCTCGCGTGACCGGGTGGTCCCCGGAGCTTTTTTCCAATCCTTCACCTGTTCGAGAAGTTCCAGCAGTCTCCCCACCTGGTTGCGGTCCGCCGACGGTCCCCGGGCCTGCTCCAGCCACGAGCGCAGGTTGCGGTAAAATGAGTTCAACATGTCCAGACGCTCAGCGCGACCGCGTTCGATTTCGTCAAGTTGCTCCTCCATCCGCGCGGTGAAACCCACGTCGAACAATTGCGGCAGGTGAGTGACCAGGAACTCGTTAACCTGTTCGCCCAGGCGCGTGGGTTTGAGCGCCCGCTTCTCTTTGACCACATACTTGCGCTGGTAGAGCGTACTTATGATCTGCGCATAGGTGCTCGGCCGGCCGACACCGTTCTGCTCCAGGGCCCGGATGAGCGTGGCCTCGGTATAGCGCGGCGGAGGCCTGGTTTCCTTCTCCTCGGTCCGCGTACGCCGGCAGCGCAAGGGATCTCCTTCCGCCAGCGGCGGAAGCGCTGCGACCACGTGTTCCTCTTCTTCCCTGTCCTCTTTTTCCCCTGCCGGACCATTTGCTCCCGAAGAGTCACCGCCGCGTATCTGCTTCTCGTCCATCACGGCCGTAAACCCGGGGAAGACCGTGCGCGACGAAACTACGTGAAACAGGTAATCCGCACGGAGATGTTCTGCGATCCGGTCCGAGGTGTCGCCCTCCGCGACCTCTTCCGTGCGCCGCGCCGCTAGGTCCACCTGTATCTGCTCCACCCGCGCGGGGGCCATCTGGCTGGCAACGAAACGGCGCCAGACCAGATTATACAGCTTCCAGTCTTCCTCTTTGAGCCGGCCCTTCAGCTCGTCGGGATGACGTGTAACGTCGGTGGGCCGGATCGCCTCATGGGCTTCCTGCGCGCCGGGGCGACTGCGGTACACATTGGGCCGCGCGGGCACGAACTCCGGGCCGAACCGGTCGGCGATAAGGCGGCGGCACGCCTGGCGCGCCTCGTCCGCCACCCTGACCGAATCGGTACGCATGTAGGTTATCAGCCCCACCGGGCCCTCGCCGATGTCCACTCCTTCGTAGAGCCGCTGCGCAATCCGCATGGTGCGCGCGGGAGTGAAACCGAAATATCGTGAGGCCGCCTGCTGTAACGTGCTGGTGATGAAAGGCGGCGGCGGCCGCCGGCGTACTTCGCGCCGGTTGACTTTCACTACGGAGAAGCTTCTCCGCAAGCACTCCGCGGCTACGGCCTCAGCCGTATCCCGGCTGTCAAGCTCCGCCTTGCGGTCACCAATACGGCTCAACCGGGCCTCGAACGGCGGGCCCTGCCGGTCTTCTCTCTCCAGCTCGGCGAATACCAGCCAATACTTCCGGCTGACAAACCCGCGGATCTCCCGCTCGCGCTCGCATACCAGCCGCAGGGCCACCGATTGTACTCTCCCGGCACTCGCCGCTCCTTTCACCCGACGCCACAGAAGGGGACTGACCATGTAACCAACCAGACGGTCGAGTACCCGCCGGGCCTGCTGGGATTCCACCCTCCGCATGTCAATCGGGCCGGGATGACGAAAGGCCTCCTTTATCGCCGATGCGGTGATCTCGTTGTAGCTCACCCGGTAGAAGCGATCCCGCGGCACGGACTTGCCCAGCTCCTCCTGCAGATGCCATGCAATGGCTTCCCCCTCGCGGTCAGGGTCGGGAGCCAGGTAGATGTGCTCAGCGCTTCGGGCCGCCTTCAGCAGATCGCTGAGCACCCTGCGGCGCGCCGGAATTACCACGTAATGCGGCCGGAATCCATTCTGGATCTCAACCCCCAGGTTCTGCTCCGGCAGGTCGCGGACATGGCCCATGGAAGGCTTGACGCGATAGCCGGAGCCCAGAATTTTCCCGATAGTACGGGCCTTGGCCGGAGATTCCACTATGACCAGATCCGCCAAATGCTCCCTCTGCAATCATTCCGCCCTAATGTCCGCGGCGAGTTCCACAAGCCGGCCCGGTAGCATACGGACCGCCCGCTTGAATTCAAGCCTCACCAGCAGCCGGCTGA
>QNAJ01000029.1 GCA_003641465.1 Verrucomicrobiota bacterium
CCGTCGCCGCTTGATGTGCCCGCGATAGTCGGCCGACGCCCGAAGACTTCTCAGGAGGAAGAACGCCACCCGGGAGACTATGAGCCGATGACCGCTTTGGTTTTCAAGATCGCCGTGGACCCGTATGTGGGCAAGCTGGTGTATGTCCGCGTATATTCCGGGGTGATTAAGAGCGGCAGTCACGTTTACAACTCGCGTACGCGAAAGAGGGAGAGGGTGGGGAAAATAGTGAGACTGCATGCCAACCAACGGGAAGACATACCAGCTCTGTACAGTGGGGAAATAGGCGGTCTATTGGGAATCAAGGGGGTGACCACGGGTGACACCCTTTGTGCTGAGCACCGCCCGGTAATCCTGGAGACAATCCATTTCCCGGAGCCGGTCGTTTCGATGGCGGTTGAGCCAGCGTCCTCAGCTGAGCGGGAGTCACTGCAGAAGGCTCTGGAAGCCATTGCGGAAGAGGATCCTACGTTCCGGGTAGCGGTGGATCCGGAGACGGGCCAGCTCATTGCTCGTGGTATGGGTGAACTTCATCTGGAGGTGGTCAAGGAGCGGATCCAGCGGGAATTCAAGGTGAGGGTGCGGTCGGGCCGACCCGTGGTGGCGTACCGGGAGACAGTTGAAAAGGAGGCGGTGGGCGAGTATACTTTTGAGCGTGTAATTGGCGGCAAGGGACATTTTGCCGCCGTATCCGCCAGGGTATCACCCCGCCCGAGGGGCGCAGGGAACGCGGTGGAGCTGACTGCGCCGGCTGAGGAAATACCGGCGGAGTTCCGTCCTGAAGTTCGTTCCGGCGTGGAGGATGTTCTGACTACCGGGGTTCTGGGCAACTACCCGGTTGTTGATGTGCGGGTGGAGGTGTTTGCAGGGAAGGCACATCCGGCAGACTCATCGGACGTGGCTTTCCGTAATGCGGCGGCAATGGCGGTGCGTGAGGCCCTGGCGGCGGCGGGGCCCGTGTTGCTGGAGCCGATTATGGATCTTGAAATAATTGTGCCCGATGAGTTTATTGGCGAAGTCTTGAGCGACATCGTAGGGCGGCGGGGCAAGGTGGTGAGTGTGGACAGCAAGGCGGACAGCAAGATAGTGAGGGCCGAGGTTCCTCTGGCCGAGATGTTCGGTTATGCTACCAGCTTACGGTCCTTGACGCGGGGACGCGCCAGCTACACGATGGAGCCTCTCCGCTTTGAGGTGGTCCCCGGATCGCTGGCAGAGAAGATTTTGGGCCAGGTGAGGAGCGTATGAACGGTCAGAGAATAAGAATAAAGCTTAAGGGATACGATCACCGGGTACTGGACAAGTCGGCACGGGAGATCGTAGAGACCGCCAAGGGAACCGGGGCGCGGGTCTCGGGTCCGATTCCTCTTCCAACTCGCATTGAACGGTACACGGTTAACCGCAGTGTCCATGTTGATAAGAAGTCTATGGAGCAGTTTGAGATACGTACGCACAAGCGGCTTTTGGATATTATAGACCCGACGGCCAAGACGGTAGATGCACTGAAGAAGCTCAATCTTCCGGCAGGAGTGGACATCACCATCAAGATATAGCTAACACGGCGCCATGAAGGCTCTGATAGGCAGAAAAGTCGGTATGACGCAGATATTTGACGACCACGGGGAGCAGGTGCCCGTGACAGTACTCAAAGCGGGACCGTGCACCGTGGTGCAGCGGAAAAGGCGTGAAAGGGACGGCTATGATGCGGTCCAGTTGGGGTTCGAGGAATGTCCCCTGGAGAAGTTAAACCGGCCCATGAGAGGCCACTTCGGGCGTGCGCTGAAGTCCGGTTTTCGTGTTCTGAGGGAGGTCCGGCTGGATGAAGGAGAGGATATAGCTGAGGGCGAGACGCTGACGGTGGAACTTTTCAATGACGTGGCCTTCGTGGATGTCACCGGGATGAGCAAGGGCCGCGGTTTTCAGGGAGTTGTCAAGAGGTACCGAATGGGTGGTGGTCGGGCATCGCATGGCTCGATGACTCACAGGCGAGTGGGTGCAATTGGGCAGTGTGCAATGCCCTCAAGAGTGTTCAAGAATAAGAAGATGCCGGGACGGATGGGACACCGGCGGGTTACCGTTCAGAATCTGAGGGTTGTCGGGGTCCGGAAGGAAGATAACGCCCTTCTCGTGGAGGGAGCGGTTCCGGGGCCTAGCGGCGGTCTGGTGATAATTCGCGAAGCGGTGAAGAAGCGGGTGCGGAAGAAGTAGCGATGTATTCGATACCGATCCACAGTATTTCGGGCGCGAAGTCCGGTGAGTACCGGCTGGATGATGCGCTGGTGGTCCTGGACAAGGGGGGGCAGGCTGTGCATGAAGCCATTGTGGCCTATCTGGCCAACCAGCGCCGCGGAACAGCTTCTACCCTGACTAAGGGTGAAGTGGCTGGCAGCAACCGGAAGCCATGGCGCCAGAAGGGGACAGGCAGAGCCCGGGCCGGCTATCGCCAGTCGCCGCTATGGCGGGGGGGCGGTGTGGCCTTCGGCCCGAAGCCGCGGAGTTACCGGCGGGAGTTGCCCAGGAAGGTCAAGCGCCTGGCTTTGCGTCGCGCTTTCAGTGAAAGGGTGGCTGCCGGGGAGGTGATGATCCTGGAGGATCTCCATCTGGAGCAACCCAAGACGCGACTCTTCAGTGAGATCATGAAAAAGCTTTCACTTACCCGCGGGGCGCTGTTTGTGGTTGACAAACTGGACCGGAATCTATTTCTTGCCTCGCGAAACATTCCGGGTGTGGAGGTGGTAGCGGCGAGCGATGTCAACGCATACCAGATGTTGCGTTATCGCCGGGTGGTGGTGACCAGCCGGGGCATGCAGGCGCTTGAGGAGCGGTTGGCGGGATGAAGGATCCCTACAAAGTCGTTCAGAACATTGTGCTGACGGAAAAGGTGGTCCGGATGAGCGAGACCGAAAACAAGTATGTTTTCAAGGTCCACCCGGAGGCTAACAAGCACGAGATAGAGCGTGCTGTCGAGGAGATTTTTGGGGTGAAAGTGTTGGCTGTGAACACGATGCGCCGCCGGGGAAAACCGAAAAGGGAACGACTTTTCAGCTATGGAAGGACTTCATCCTGGAAGAGAGCGATTGTGACCCTCAAGCCCGGAGATCAGATTGAGGTAACGTGAGGACGTTATGGGGTTGAAAAAATACAGGCCGGTTACGCCGTCGCTGCGGTTCACGGTGCTGCTGGATTCCCGTGAGCTGAGCAGGAAGGACCCGGAGAAGCGGTTGCTCAGGGCGAAGAAATCCAGCGGCGGCCGTAACTTTCAGGGACGGATAACGGTGCGCCATCGGGGTGGTGGTCGCAAGCGTTTCTATCGAGTGATTGATTTCCGCCGCGACAAGCGTGGCGTCGCCGCCAGGGTGGCGGCGATTGAATATGACCCCAACCGGTCGGCGAACATTGCCTTGCTGCATTACGGGGACGGAGAGAAGCGCTACATTCTGGCCCCGGAAGGGCTCAAAGTGGGTGATTCGGTGATGGCGGGTGAGGATGCCGAACCGCGGGTGGGTAACGCTCTTCCGCTTTCGCGTATTCCTCTGGGGATGACGGTGCACAACATCGAACTTCAGCCAGGGAAGGGTGGCCAGATCGTGCGCAGTGCAGGGTTGGGGGCGATAGTGATGGCACGAGAGGGCAAGTACGCCACTTTGAAATTACCGTCCGGTGAACTAAGGAAAGTGCATGTCGACTGCTATGCCACTATCGGCCAAGTGGGAAATGCAGACCATATGAATGTGTCACTGGGCAAGGCCGGCCGGGCACGGTGGCTGGGGATACGGCCGACGGTGCGAGGCGTGGCGATGAATCCGGTGGACCATCCCATGGGGGGCGGCGAGGGACGCACCAGCGGCGGAGGGCATCCGGTTTCTCCCTGGGGCAAGCTTGCTAAAGGCGGCAAGACGCGCCGGAGGCGGAAGCCGTCGGACAAGTTTATCGTACAGAGGAGGAAATCCTGATGGGACGCTCGTTGAAAAAGGGACCCTACGTTGACCCGAAGCTCCTCAAGAAGGTTATGAAACTTAAGGAGACCGGGGAGCGGAGGGTGATCCGGACTTGGTCGCGCCGGTCCATGATTGTCCCGGAATTTGTGGGACACACCTTTGCGGTGCATAATGGGCGCACTTTCGTCAATGTGTTCGTCACGGAAAATATGGTGGGACATCGCTTGGGAGAATTTGCTCCTACGCGGGTGTTCCGCCGACATGGTGCGGTCACGGATAAATCGGTGGCGCTGAAGTGATCTACCGGCAATGGAAGTGGAAGCTACAACGAGATATGTTCGTTTGTCCCCCCGGAAGGGTCGGGATCTTGTCCGGGCCATCAAGGGGCTACCGCTGAGGGAGGCTCTGGCGATTACCAGGCTGACCCAGCGGAAGGCCGCCTTTCATCTGTGGAAGACGCTGCGCTCTGCGCAGGCGAACGCGGAGAACAATCAGGATCTGGATGCGGGAAAGCTCTTTGTGAAGGAGGCCGTGATTCAGGACGGTCCCCGACTCAGGCGCTGGTGGCCCCGGGCACGCGGTATGGCGTCGCCGATACGCCGTCGGTTATGCCACATCAGGGTGGTACTTACGGATGAGCCGCAGGCGCGTGGGGCGACACGCAGGCGCAGGACGAGCGTTAAGGGCTGACGGAAATGGGAGGCTGAAAAGTTGGGGCAGAAAGTCAATCCAATCGGGATGAGAGTGACGCTGACGAAGGACTGGCGATCGCGCTGGTTCGCCGAGAAGCGGGATTATGCCGCTCTGGTTCTGGAAGATGAAAAGATACGGAACCTGGTGAAGCGGCGCCTGCGCGATGCGGCCGTTCCAGAGGTCTGGATCGAAAGATATGCCAATCGCGTAAGGATTACTATTCATACAGCCCGTCCGGGGCTGGTGATCGGGAGGAAAGGACAGGATCTTGAACGTCTACGAGAGGACCTGGTGGAGGCTACCGGCAAGGAGATCTATCTCGATGTCAAGGAGATACGGGACCCGGACCGGAATGCGCAACTGGTAGCCGAAGCAATTGCATTGCAGTTGGAGAGGAGAGTGTCGTTCCGCAGGGCAATGAAAAGGGCTGTACAGGTAGCTATGGATATGGGCGTGCTGGGGATCAAAGTAGAGACGGCAGGCCGGCTGGCGGGTGCCGAGCTGGCTCGGCGGGAGACCTACAAGGCCGGCAAGGTTCCTCTGCAGACCTTTCGGGCAAACATAGACTATGGGTTCGCCGAGGCCCATACGACAGCCGGTTTGATCGGGGTGAAGGTATGGATATGCCATCCCTCGCAGGGCGGGCTCTTGGGGGATGCGAACAGGGAGGAATAGGCTATGCCCCTGATGCCTAAGAGAGTCAAATATCGCAAGTTTCAGAAGCGCAGTCTTAAGGGACGGGCGCAGGCGGGCAACCGCATAGCCTTCGGCGAGTTTGCATTGCAGGCACTTGAACGGGCGTGGATCACGAATATTCAGGTTGAGGCCTGCCGCGTGGCTATGACTCGAGCAATGAGCCGCAAGGGGAAGATCTGGATCTGTATATTTCCCGATAAGTCCCGAACGAAGAAGCCTCTTGAAACGCGAATGGGAAAGGGTAAAGGTGCCGTGGATCACTGGGTGGCAGGTGTCAGACCTGGGAGGATCCTTTTCGAGGTGGACGGAGTGCCGCCGGCAGTGGCAACCGAGGCATTGCGCCTGGCGGCAGCCAAGTTGCCGATAGCTACGCGGATTGTACAGCGTCACCATGCCGTCGGGCGGAGCGTATGAAGGCCAAGGAGTTGAGAGAGCTATCGGACGATGAGCTGCGGCAGCGTCATCGCGAACTGCAGCAGGAGCTGTTTTCGCTGCGCAAGCAGGCGGTAAGTGGGCAGCTGGACAAGCCGAGTCGCATCAGGCAGACCCGGCGAGAGATAGCCCGGCTGTTGACCATTCTCAACGAGCGTATGAGGACAAGGAAATGAGCGGCCAGGGTACGAAGCGGAAGACGAAAGTAGGCAGGGTGGTCAGTACTGCGATGCAGAAGACTATTGTTGTAGTGGTGGAACGGAGGGTGAGACATCCGCTGTACAAGAAGGAAATAAGGCGGCACAAGAAATTCTATGCCCATGATGAGGAGGGACGGGCCAAGGTGGGCGACCTTGTGCGGATCGTGGAGACCCGACCATTGAGCAGGCTGAAGAGATGGCGATTGCTTGAGGTGCTCAAGTCGGCGGAGGGGGAGGCCCCGAGAGCCGAGGCGGCCGCTTCAACATAGCTTGAGGATTGAGGACTCGTGTGAGGGAACCGGAGCGATGATTACGGCCGAGAGCAGATTGGAGGTAGCGGACAATACCGGTGCGCGGCAGGTGAAGTGCATCCAGGTGCTCGGGCAAAGGAAAAGGTATGCCCACGTAGGGGATATCATAGTGGTGAGCGTAAAAGATGCGCAACCTCAGGGCATGGTGAAGAAGGGCGAGGTGTATAAGGCCGTGGTCGTCCGGACCCGGTTCCCGGTGCGGCGGCCTGATGGTTCACTGTTGCGTTTCGATCACAATGCGGTTGTTCTTATCGACGACCAGAAGAATCCGCGCGGAACAAGGATTTTCGGTCCGGTTGCGCGCGAACTGCGGGAAAGAAATTTTCTGAAGTTGATATCCCTGGCTCCGGAGGTTTTGTGATGGCGCGTTCACGGCGAGCCTACAAGTGTCACGTCCGTAAGGGCGATATCGTCAAGGCAATAGCTGGAGACGATGCCGATGGACGGAAAACGGGCCGTGTGCTGCGGGTCTTTCCGCGGCGGCAGGTCGCCATTGTTGAAGGATTCAATCTGGTGGTTCGGCATATGCGTAAATCGCAGGATCATCCAAGTGGCGCGATCATCCGGAAGGAAGCGCCGGTGGCAATTTCTAACCTGAGGGTTGTGCAACGGGCTGAAAAGCGTGCTGAGGAAGAGACCGCATCAAAAGGCTGAAGGAGATGTTGCCGCGCTTGCGACAGAAATACGAGAGCGAAGTCGTCCCTGCCCTGCGGGCGCGCCGGGGCTATCGTAACCCTATGGAGGTACCCCGGATCCAGAAGATCGTGGTCAACATGGGGATCGGCAGCGGGGTAGACGGAGACGCAATCAAGGCCATTGCCGAGGATCTAGCGCGTATAACCGGCCAGTGGCCGCTGCTGACCCGGGCCCGCAAGAGCATCGCGAATTTCAAGGTGCGAAAGGGCATGGTAATCGGGGCCAAAGTAACGTTGCGGGGACGGCGCATGTATGATTTTCTCGACCGGCTGATCAACGTGGCCTTGCCCCGGATCCGGGATTTTCGCGGTGTGTCCCCGAAATCTTTCGATGGATGGGGAAACTATACGCTGGGCATCCAGGAGCAGACGATCTTCCCCGAAATTGATCCGGATCACATGGCACGTACACAGGGTATGGACATCACCATTGTAACTACTGCGCGCGGCGATGACGAGGCGCGCGATCTACTGGCGCTGCTGGGAATGCCATTCGCAGGCCGAGGTAAGTAGGAGGGGTATCGACGTGGCGAAAAAGGCACTGGTAGTTAAGGCGCAGAGGCCACCGAAGTTTGCGGTTCGCCGATACAACCGATGTCAGAGATGCGGCCGACCGCGGGCCTATATCAGGAAGTTTGGCATCTGCCGGATCTGTTTCCGGGAGCTGGCCTCCCAGGGTAAGTTGCCCGGCGTGATCAAGGCAAGCTGGTGATGGGAGCAGAGGTAACTATGACGCTTTCAGATCCAATCGGGGATATGTTGACACGGATCAGGAATGCATGTCATGCCGGTCACGAAACCGTGGACATCCCGCATTCAAAACTGAAGGCGGAAATCGCCCGGGTCCTGCAGCGGGAGGGCTTTATCCGAGCATATACGACCGAAGGGCGCGGAGCAGTCAGGACGCTGCGGCTTTACCTGAAGTACGATGAGGAGGGACGTCCGGTGATACGCGGACTGAAACGGATCAGTCGGCCGGGGCTTCGCCAATACGCCGGGGTTGATTCCCTCCCTCGGGTCCTGAGCGGATTAGGTATTGCTATTTTGAGCACCTCCGCGGGCGTAATGACCGAGCGGGAAGCGCGGAGACGCCGTGTGGGTGGTGAGGTTTTGTGTCACGTCTGGTGATGGGGAAGGAGCGATGTCCCGGGTTGGCAGACAACCGGTTCCAGTTCCGGCAGGGGTGAAGGTGGAACTGACCGATGGCGAGGTCCGTGTGCAGGGACCGCAAGGCAGGTTGTCCCATCGGCTGCCCGCCGAGGTTGCCGTGCGTGTGGAAGGTTCCTCGGTCATAGTGGAGCGGCGTGGTGAAAGTAAGCGGCATCGGGCGATGCACGGCACCGTCCGGTCGGTGATAGCGAATATGGTTCAAGGGGTCGCCACCGGATATCGCCGGGAGCTGGAAATTCAGGGCGTGGGGTATCGCGCGGAAATACGAGGCAGAAAACTTGTGCTCTCACTCGGGTATTCGCATCCAGTGGAATACGATGTCCCTGAAGGCGTGAAGGTAGAGGTTGCCGATCAGACTAAGATAGCTGTCAGCGGGCCGGATAAGGTGCTGGTCGGCAATGTGGCAGCACGCATCAGGAGCTTCTGTGTGGTTGAGCCGTACAAGGGGAAGGGAATCCGGTACCGGGATGAGCATGTGCGGCGCAAGGCAGGGAAGGCAGTAGGCTGAGCAATGAAATTGAAGAGCCGGAAAGATTTTCGCAGACGGCGCCATTTCCGGGTGCGAAAAAAGGTTTTCGGAACTGCCGAACGCCCCCGGATGGCGGTCTTCGTGTCGAACAAACACATGTACGTGCAGTTTATTGACGATGAGAAAGGGCATACGCTGGCGGCCGTCTCGACGTTAGATCCCGAGACGAGGTCTGAAGGTGTCAGGCTTAACCGTGACGGGGCGGCGTGGCTGGGGCGCCGGGCAGCGGAAATAGCGCGCGCAAAGGGGATCGAGAAAGTCGTCTTCGACCGGGGCGGCCATAGCTACGGCCTGAGGCTGCGTACGTTGGCGGATGCGGCCCGGAAGGCGGGACTTGAGTTCTAGTCTCCCCGTTCTGGGCTGAGAGATAACAGAACGAGGTGCGAGGACAGCATGGTAGATGAAGGGATAGCAGAACTGGAGAGGGAGCAGACGGAAGCTGCCGAGATCAGCGAGCGCGTCGTCTTCATTAATCGCTGTTCGAAGGTAGTGAAGGGAGGCAGACGGTTCAGCTTCAGTGCGTTGGTTGTGGCTGGCAACCGGGATGGCTTGGTGGGTTTTGGGCTGGGCAAGGCTAATGAGGTATCGGAAGCGATACGCAAAGGTACCGAAATTGCACGCCGCAGTATGTTTGAGGTGAAGCGGCGCGGCACGACGATTCCGCACGAGGCCATCGGACATTTCGGAGCGGCTATGGTTCTTCTGAAACCTGCTGCCCCGGGAACCGGGGTGATCGCGGGGGGTGCCGCGCGAGTCGTTCTGGATCTGGCGGGTATCCGCGATGTGCTGGCGAAGTCACTCGGCAGCAACAATCCGATCAATGTGTGCAAGGCGACCTGTGAGGCTCTCAGGCAACTGAGAACGGCAGAGGAGATAGCCAAGGTGCGAGGGAAGCAGTGACGGCTGCCGGGATCAGACTGGAAAGGCTGGAGGCCAGTGGAGCGCGCAAGCGCCCCAAGCGGGTAGGCTGTGGGCGGGCATCGGGCCACGGAAAGACCTGTGGGCGGGGAACCAAAGGTCACAAGGCACGGTCTGGATACCGCCGGAAGATTGGATTCGAGGGCGGGCAGATGCCTCTGGTGAGGCGCCTGCCCAAGCGAGGATTTCGACATGCACGCAAGTACACGTTTGCGGTGGTAAACCTGCGTGACCTGCAGACTTTTGTGGAAGGGGAGGTGGTTTCTCCCGAAACCATGAAGGAAAAGGGGCTGATTAAAGGGCGGTACGATGGAGTCAAGATATTGGGCCAGGGGGAGCTACGGCATGCGTTAGTCGTGCGCGCGCACTCATTCAGCGACTCGGCGCGGGCCAAGATAGAAGCGGCCGGTGGTCGCTGTGAGCTGCTTCCGCGCTAGTTTGAGGTTGGGCAAATGTTTTCGGCTTTCGTAAACACACTGAAAATTCCTGAATTGCGCCAGCGCATTTTTTTTACTTTCGGACTGATCTTTGTCTGCCGGATCATCGCAGAGATACCGACTCCCGGAATAGATGCGGTTGCATTGCGTGAATATGTGGCCCGGTTGCAGGGTGGGGCAGGCGGTCTTTTCGGTCTATTTGACCTTTTCAGCGGCGGGGCTCTGCGTCGTTGCGCGGTCGGAGCGCTGGGGATCATGCCGTACATCAGCGCATCTATTATTCTGCAACTGCTTACCGCCGTTATCCCGAGCCTCGAGAAGCTCGCCCGGGAAGGAGAGACGGGACGCCAGAAAATAACACAGTATGGACGTTATCTTGCCGTTCTTCTCTGCATTATTCAGGGATATGCGATGGCGGTGACACTCGAGAATCCCGAGGTATTCGGCATTACCAGTAAGATTGTCACCAGCCCCGGCTTGGGATTCCGGCTGTTGACTGTGCTGACTATGACAACGGGCACAATCATGCTGATGTGGCTGGGAGAACAGATTACCGAACGGGGAATCGGAAACGGGGTGTCGTTGATAATCACGGTCAACATCATCAGCCGGCTTCCAACCGCACTGCGGGCGGCTTACGACATGTTCCGGCCTCACGGAGGTGTTGCGCAGTTCACGGTGTTTCATCTGGTTGGGATGCTGGCGATGTTCTTTCTGGTGACAGCCGGCGTGGTGGCGATGACCCAAGCGCAGCGTAAGATACCCGTTCAGTTTGCGAAGCGCGTGGTGGGGCGCCGCGTTTACGGAGGACAGACCACCTTCATGCCGTTGCGGGTCAACTATTCAGGAGTCATGCCGATTATATTCGCCCAGGCGATACTCATGTTTCCCGCCAAGATGTTGGCGCTAGTCCCGCTGTCACCTTTCAAATACCTTGCAGCGCAGTTAAGTACGCAGACGCCCCTGTATCTTTTCCTGTACGGGTTGCTCATTATGTTTTTTTCATATTTCTGGGTGGCCACACAGTTCAATCCGGTGCAGATCGCTGATGATCTCAAGCGCCACGGCGGATACGTACCCGGTATACGGCCGGGAAAGCCCACGGCTGAGTTCCTGGATCGCACCATGACACGGATTACGTTGGCCGGGGCGATTTTCCTCACGCTCATTGCCATCATTCCCTCGGTCATGTACCGTCAGTTCGGGATCCCCTGGATGGTTTCCTCCTTCTTCGGCGGGACGAGCCTGCTGATCATAGTCGGAGTGCTTCTGGATACAATGCGGCAGATTGAGGCGCATCTGGTAACGCGTCATTATGACGGGTTCCTGAAAAGAGGACGCCTGCGGGGGAGGCGCTAGGAGTCGGTAATGAAGGCGATCATCCTGCTGGGGGCACCCGGTGC